>JAXHUT010000374.1:0-16848 GCA_034189405.1 Chloroflexota bacterium | reverse complement strand
GGTATGAGTTCCATCATGAATTTCGTAATAATAATTCACATTAAATTTTTATCATTAACTAACAACATTCTTAAAATATCATTATTCAAATCAACTTCACTGCAGTCCAAATAAATTAAGGAAAATCATAACGATTGAGAATTTTGATTGGACACAAGTCCTATTTATTTTCTCATTGGTTTCTTTACCCAAATTGTTTACAATTGCATGGGTATGATGTAAAGCCTTAGCGCAAAGCCTTTTCATTACCTGATGCTCCAAACCGTGAAAATAAAAAGAGACGACCCTAAATAACAATAAGCCGTCTCTTAAGTAGTTACAAAATAAAATTTAGATAAAGATCACACCATTTGAGTCATCCGAAGCAGCAAGCATCGAAGCCACACCAACCACCTCAACCCCGTCAATCAATTCTTCACGCCTAATACCCATCAAATCCATCGACATCTGGCAAGCTTGAATGACAACGCCATTGTCCATTGCAGTTTTAAGCATCTCTGGGAGCGAATCAACATTCTTTTTCTTCATGATATTCTTGATCATCGCTGTACCCATGCCAGCCATGTGCATCTGTGAGAGTTTGGCCTTTTGCGCCCCCCGAGGCATCATCCACCCAAACATCTTTTCAATTAAGTTCTTCTTCACCTTTATCGATTCATTTTTTCGCAAAAGATTCAAGCCCCAAAACGTGAAGAAAATCGATGCCTGATGTCCTGAAGCAATCACACCGTTGGCAATGATGAACGCAGCAATTGCTTTATCCATATCCCCAGAGAACATCACCAGGGTTTTATTCTTACCCATGGTGCCACCCGTCGTCTCCGCTTTCGGCGCACCTTTCTGAATCCTCGCAACAATGATCCCATCTTTTGTATTGAGAGATAACAAGCGGTTGCCGGTCGATTTAGCCCAGGCTTCTACATCGCTGGTGAAGCCATAATCGGTTGCCTGAACGGTTACAACATCCCCCTCGTTAACCTCTTTGATCTTGTTGTACAGTTTGAGGATCGGTCCAGGGCATTGCAGCCCGCATGCATCCACGGTCACCTCAGCAGCTGCTGTTCCGGGCGTGGGTGGGATCTCTGTTATTTCTTCACGGCTAGAAATGGTCACATGCTCAAAAACATCAAAATTCGATTGACGCCCAATGGCATGTGAGTATGTTTTATATCCCCCATTCAAATTATAGACGTCATAACCCAACTGACTCAATGCTCGTGATGCAAAATAGGAGCGTTGCCCGGTCTGACAATAAACGAGAACGGGGCGGCTCTTGGAAATTTCATTCAATCGTTGCCTTAAATTTTGTAATTGAATATTGACAGCACCATCGACCATACCCAAACCCATTTCTTCGGGCAAACGTACGTCAATAATTGACATTTCATGTCGATCGAGCTTGTTGATCTGATCCCAATGCATGAGCTTAACATCACCGCGCAGCCTATTAGCAGCTACAAAACCCACAATATTAACAGGGTCACGCGATGAGCTATAAGGCGGCGCATATGCCAGTTCTAATTCTTCCAGGTCAAAGACGCTCATTCCAGCTTGCATGGCCGTAGAAATCACATCAATCCGCTTTTCAACGCCCTCAATACCGACTGCCTGTGCACCGTAAATTTTTCCCTCAGGGCTGAACAAGAGCTTTAACGCCATGGGTGAGGCACCCGGATAATATCCGGCATGATTAGAAACATGCACAATCACATTTTCAAAAGCCAATCCGGCTGATTCCAACTGGTGCGTGTTCATTCCCACCGAAGCCACCGTCAGGTCAAAAACCTTGACGACCGAAGTGCCGACAACACCTTTAAAAGCAACATCTCGACGACCAGAGATATGATCGGCAACAATGCGTCCCTGACGACTGGCTGGTCCAGCTAATGCCAAAGACGTGGGTTCACCGGTGATAAGACTGGTCACTTCTGCGACATCGCCAACAGCATAAATATCCTGATCAGAGGTTTGCATCTGTTCATTTGTTTTAATCGTGCCGCGCACACCCAGTTCAAGCCCAGCCTCCCTTGCCAATTGATTCTCAGGACGAATACCAATGGACAAAATAACCATCTGTGTATCTACTGAGCGGTCACTGGATAGGCCAATCTTCAACCAACCCTGCTCATCACCTTCGGAAATCGCCTTAAGACCGTCCCCTAAAGCCAAACGAATTTTCTTAAAAATCATATGCTGATGGACAAGCGATGCCATCTCGTAATCAATGGGTGCCATCACCTGGTTGAGCATCTCGATCAGGGTCACTTCTACACCGCGATGATGAAGGTTTTCAGCAATTTCCAAACCGATGAACCCACCCCCCACTACAACCGCGCGAGCTGGTTTTTGCTCGTCAACAAAAGCCTTGATCCGATCCATATCTGTCAGGTTATGCAGGGTGAACACACCCGGCAAATCCACGCCGGGCAGCGGTGGAACCAAAGGACTCGCCCCAGGAGAAAGCACCAGCTTATCATATTTTTCTTCATAAGTCCGTTCGGATTCCAAGTCCTTGACTGTGACTGTTTTCTGATCTCGATTGATGCGTATAACCTCGTGACGCACACGGGAGTCGATATTCAACATCGCTTTCAGGTCCTCGGGGGTGACCACCAGCAGACGATCACGGTCCCGGATCACCTCTCCAATGTGGTACGGCAGACCACAGTTTGCAAAAGAAATATATGGACCGCGCTCCAGCATCACGATCTCAGCGTGCTCATCCATTCGACGTAAACGCGCAGCCGTGCTGGCACCGCCAGCCACACCACCAACAATAACAACCTTCATCTCAAACACTCCTGTTTTCTCAAATCCATTTTGAAAATATTCATAAATTATGATATATTCTACCGCAATTGTAAAGATAAAGGAAAGATTTAATTCGTTCTTAGTTTATGAGAATCAGAAATAAAAGATAAGGTGTTAATGCTATCCCCATGACTTAATTCGTGACCCTTAAAATCAACAATTTACCACGCCGTTATCTCCGCCCGCAGCTGGTCCATCTCCATCCTAGCAGATTTTAACGCAACCAGTATTTCTTCGGTCTGAGTCGATTCTGCGCGAACAAAACGTGAATAAGGTGCAATGGCATCATCAATTCGGGCAAGGCTGCGTGTGATTTCTTTATTAAATTCCTTCCGCAAGGTTGATATAAGTTTGGTTCGCAATTCAGCCAGACGTTCATGCAGTTCTTTTTTTGCTTTTCGTCGACTGGCTGGAATGATGAAAAACCCCAAGACGGCGACCAGGCTTGCTGTCAGGATGCCAGTCACATCAGCAGCCATGGTCGTCGCCAAAGTTGTAATAATTGCGCCCAATCCAACAGCACCAATTTCCACCGCTAATGAAGCAGCAACAGCATTTTGCGCGTCCATGGCGATCTTTTCAGTCTCAAGATCTTTGTCATAGGTCGCCACCACCCGTTCAGCTTCTCGACCAATCGCCTCAAGTAAACGATCACGATCATAAACGAAGTCTGTACCTATAGTGTTCCCAATGATTCTTTCTTTATGTACCAGCTTGCGGTCAGAAAGATAATCTGTGATGGCTTTCCACTGTCGCAAATCCGATTCCACCAACCAATCAATCAGAGAATTGACCTTTTGGTCCACACGCTGAGGAACATCCGCCACAACTTCTCGCTCAAAATCGGACTGCATTCGTTCTTTCTTAATGAGATCAAATACCCTGGCCAACCTGAAACGATCTTCGAAAAATTCGTCCCCACGCCGTTCCATCTCAAAAAAGATATTTTCGATCTCTGACATGCGCATCTCAAATTCTTTCGCTTTGTCCTCTTGATAGATCTCTTGCTGATGGTCAACATTACGCAACAAAGCCAAATCGTCTTCAAGAACCTGGCGCTTCTCCTGAGCATCTTGAGTAATATCTTCGACAAGGTGCGCGCTAACGCCCAGAGGATTGAGGAATTTGAGTTTAATTTGACTTTCTTTGTCAAGGGTTTTCTGGATATAATCCTCAAGCGGACCGAACTGGCTGTCTTCCCATAATTCGGGTTCCCCCTGTTTAGCGCGTAAAGCCATGCGGGCACTGACGGTGAAAATCTCGGGGGCTACGCCCAACAGGTCACGTGCATTGTCACGTACAAAATCTTCCACCTGTCGCAGTTCGTCTTCATCCTGTAAAATATCCAGCTTGTTGATCACAATGACCACTTTCTTACCCCAGTCACGGATGTGCTGCATAAAATCCCGTTCGGATTCGGTAAATGGTCGGTCTACCGAGGTGATGAACAGCACCAGGTCTGCTCGGGGGACAAAGTGTCGTGTCAATTCCTCGTGATAGCGCACAATTGCGTTGGTCCCGGGTGTATCCACAATACTGACCTCCGACAAAAGGTCCACGGGGAGCAAAAGTACTTCCTGGTTCTCAGCGACGACTTTACGTGTTGTTTCTTCTCCGTAACGAAGGATGTTGATCTGGGCGGTGGTCGGGGTAACGCCCTCCTTAAGCCATTTTTGACCCAATAATGCATTGATGACCGCACTTTTACCAGCGTTGAACTCGCCCACCATCACCAGCAGAAACAGATCGTCCAATTGAGCAATCGATTGTCCCAAAGTTTCCTGTGATTTCTTAGAAGCGCCAAAATCAACAAGTTTAACACGTAAATCATTGAGAAAATCTCTCTCTCGTTTTAAGACTTGTTCTTGTTCGAGTGTTAATATTTTCATGATCTATTCTCCTTGGCATGATTATATCACCTGGGACTTTTTAATGATATTTGTGAAAGATCATTGTTTGCGGATTTTGTCAATGGTAAGCGTGCCCCATCCTTTTTTGCCTTCGATCAACCACCTCCAACCACGCTCAGTCCCCACAACTTGGGGCGTCACTCAAATATTAGCCGTTCATAATTGTGTCAGAAAATGAGGCTAAACTTACTTAACAATCAAACCTATCAATGAGCCCCCTGAAAAAACGCCTAAAAAAGAGAGACCCGTTATAGGTACTTTTTAGCGTAGATTCGTTAATTATAAAAAAGCAACTATTTGTTTTCTGGCGAGTTTTAATCTATAATTTCCTTGTTGATTCACATCGTCGCTTTTTAGCCGAAGGCTTTGGCGTGATAATAATAAACTACCTGCGTTTCATGCGTGCTTTTTAGTATGAAACATGACTTACCTGAAAAGGAGATTAGCAACAATGCCCGTCAATTACGAAGAATATGAACAAGAATACCTAAAAATCCTGGCTGACAATGAAATATTATTAAAGGATTTTGAGTCCTGGTTGATAGACTCTGGTTTAGCACCTAAAACAATAAAACAGCACTGCTCAAGTATCAATTTCTATATTAACCAGTATTTGTTAGACACAGATCCGGTCTCTACGGAAGAAGGAATGGATAGCGGTTATATCAGCATGTTCCTGGGTTACTGGTTTATTCGAAAAACAATGTTTGCCTCAGAATCATATATAAAAAGATACGCTACAAGTCTCAAAAAGTTTAGCAAGTTTTTATACGAACAAAATAAAATGACTAAAGAAAATTATGATTCAATACTAACAACGATTCGGGAGGAAATGCCCAAATGGCAAGCGACATTAAAGCGATATGATGATCCTTCTATTGAGAGTATGGAAGATGTTTGGGGCTATTGAGGTAGACCAATATCCCCCGAAGCATTCACCGATACCCAAAGCGTCTCGAAATAATTACCTGGTTGGGTATAACTGAATATCTGTTGCTGGTCACACTGGCAGCCGGCGCCTCATTTCCAGGAAATGCGCCTGAAGAAGGATTTGATTTCACAGAAGCTGACCCTGCAAATGAGCCGGGCATATGAAGGATGGTATACAGCTCCTGATGCAAATGTGGAAATTCACTACCAAATGGTATTTACAAACCTTTCAGACCCAACTGCTGCAGACTTTACATTTGGAGACATCTCTTCAACAACAGAAGGCTGTCAGGTAGCCCGCAGTTTTGGTGGCACACGCGTTGATTGAACAAACCTTTTACAAATAATGCCAATTTTTAATACCCCAGGACTGAGCAGGTTAAAAACATAGTCCTGTGAGTATTTTAGTTAATAGTTTTTCGTGGGCTCAGTTTTAGTCATCTATCCCAGGGCTAAAGGATCGCCCTGATGGTCGCTGTCGTACCAGGAAAGGCTTATGCTCATCTTGTGCCGGGTGCCTTTAACTTTTTTATTCTTCTTAGTAACCTTAACCTTGAGGGACATGTGCTGCGGCATCTCCAGCACGAGATCATCAGGCGTTTGTTTCAATACGACTTGTCCTTCAGCTATCTTCTGACCCAATTCCTGCAGAAACTCACTGACTTCGTCTTTGGTTTTGCGAGTTTTTTGCCGGAATAAGCTAGTTTTTTTAGCCATAAATTTCTCCTTTTGGGTTTTCATGTAATCAAATGAATCTTATTTATTATCAAAGTCAGGCTTCCTGATCTTATTGACGATTTGTCTTAAAAATAATACCATAAAACAATTGCTAGGCTATTGAACTGCCTATCGTGTTGATATTATTTTAAGTTAAGGCTGTCCACAAAGCCATTTACCTCCTTCTATCCTTATGTTACGATTAAGCCCATGACTATTAAGCACTTATCAAAAATATTGCTCACGCTTACAACGTTAACGTTGCTCCTGTCGGCATGTTTACAACCTGGGCCCGCAATCATCGATTCTGAACCCAGACCGATTCAGAGCCTGGAAGCCAGCCCGAGCCCCACAGCATCAGTGACCCCTTCCCCCACGCCAACGCAGGCACCAGAAGCCTTGGTCAGTGGTGGGGAAATGGCGCTATTTATGGGTGACTATGACGCTGCTTACACTATTTTTCAACAGAGCTTGAATCAAAACCCCGATGCAAATACAGCCGCACAAGCGCATTTCGGCCTTGGTATGGTGCTAAATAACAATGAAGAATACGGATCAGCCCTAGACCACTTAAGGCAAGCGGCATCTGCTGACAATACCACACTGGCAGCCCGGGCAAATTACATCATGGGGCAAATTTTTACAAAATTACAGCGCTACGATGAAGCCCTGAATGCCTATCAAACCTATCTTGAGCTTCGGCCTGGTGTGATCGATAGTTCTGTGCATGAACATCGAGGAGACATCTATCATACTTTGGGGGATTACAGTCAGGCAATTGAGAGCTATGAAGCCGCCTACCGGTCCGATCCTGAAAACACAATGGGCCTCCTGGTTGTCAAAATTGCCGTTGCCTATGAAAATAACGGTGATGTGGAGACCGCATTATCGCTTTATAAGGACATTTACAATAATTCTAATAATGACTATTCGAAAGCCGAGATGGACCTCAGAATCGGGCGTATTTATCTTGACCAGGGATTGCCCGAAGAAGCTTATCCTTATTTCCAGGATGCTGTTAACAACTTTCCCTATGCATATGATGCCTATACCGCGCTCATCGCATTGGTCGAGGCGGGTGTGGAAGTCAACGAATATCAGCGCGGATTGGTTAATTATTACGCGCAGAATTATCCCTTGGCTATTGATGCATTCGACCGTTATCTGGCATCCGAGCCTGACGTCAATGCTGATGCTGCCCTTTACCACAAGGCATTAGCCACGCGCGCGAACGGTGTTCAAACCGGGATCCCACAAAATGAAGCTGCTGTCGCCATTTGGCAGCAGTTGATCCTGGATCATCCAGCCAGCACCTACTATGTGGACGCTTGGGAAGATATCGAGTATACGCAGTGGGCTTACATGGGTGAACATGAGGCTGCCGCTCAAACATCCCTAACCTACGTCTCCCAACGGCCTGAAACACCCGAAGCGCCCGACTTTCTATTCTTAGCCGGGCGGGCATACGAACGAGCTGGACTGTTGGACCAGGCTGCCCAAACCTGGATGCGAGTGGCAAGTGAATATCCCGATTCCGATGAAACATTCAGATCGACTTATTTCGCTGGAATATCCCGTGTTCGCATGGGTGATTGGTCAGGCGCACAACCCCTCTTTGCAAGGGCGCTCGTGCTAACGTCTGAACCGGCTGAAGCTGCCGCCGCACATTTATGGATCGGCAAATGCCAGGAGGCGCAAGGAGATATCAGCGCTGCCCTCGACAGCTGGAAGATCGCACAAACCTCCGACCCATTTGGTCATTACAGCATCCGTGCCGAAGATTTGCTGATTGAGCAAGCGCCCTTCACGCCGCCTTCCAATTATAATCTCGACCCGGATCTCACCCCTTATCGATTAGAAGCTGAGTCCTGGCTGCGAACGACATTTTCCCTACCTGAGGATATTAACCTGGAAAACCCTGGATCATTAGCTGCAGATCCACGGTATCAGCGTGGTCTTGAGTTTTGGGCATTAGGAAATTATCGAGCTGCTAAAAGCGAATTTGAATCCATGCGGCTTGAATATGAAGGTGACCCAGCTCAAACTTTCCGGTTAATTCCGACCCTGGTTGAGATAGGGCTGTATCGTTCGGCACTGATAGCCTCGACAAACCTGTTAAAGTCTGCCGGCTTGGAAGGTGCTGATGCCCTGCAGGCGCCTGAGTTCTTTTCTCGCGTTCGTTTTGGCGCCTATTATTTAAACTGGCTGCTCCCTGTGTCAATGGATGAGGGAATCCAACCCTTGCTGATGCTATCCATCATCAGACAGGAAAGCACCTATGAAGGATTCATCGATTCGGGAGCAGGTGCCCGAGGGCTGATGCAGATTATTCCATCGACAGGCGAGCAATTAGCGGCAGAATTGGCATGGCCAGAGGATTATACCGTTGACGATTTGTATCGACCCTATGTCAGCTTGAGATTTGGTGCGAACTACCTAAAGAAACAGCGGAATTTATTTGAGGGTGACTTATTTGCCATGCTGGCAGCCTACAACAGCGGTCCAGGGAACACCCTCATCTGGAAGGAGCTCGCCGGATCCGATGACCCCGATTTACTCTTGGAAACGATCCGCATCGAAGAAACGCGAAATTATATTCGCTTGATCAATGAGATCCATGCAGTTTACCGCTGGTTGTATGGAGATAACACATCGCTATTTGATTAGAATATCAAAGTAGGGGTTCAGCACAAAGCGTCGAGGAATCGAAGACGAGATGAACCCTTACCATCGATATGCATTTGATTTCTCTCAAGTAAAAACTTATAAAATTCATAACCTTGCATTCAACCAACTTGCAACATCCGTGAGTACTTTTTCCCTCTCCGGTTCATTAAACACCTCATGGAACAAACCGTCATAGATCTTCAGGGTTTTATCTTCTGAACTCGCTCCTTCGTAAAGCATTTTTGAACCCTGGGGATTTACCAGCTTATCTTCACTCCCCTGGAGGACAATCAATGGGGCCGTAATTTCGCGCATCTCATCATTGACCCTCATGATTGCCCTGAGCATCTCAGCACTCAAGCGCGCCGTTGTTTTTCCATGAAAGACCAATGGATCTTCGATGTAATCTTCTACGACCCCTTCATCGCGTGAGATCAGGTTAGGATCCAACGCCATGATCCCCATTTTTGGGACAATTTTTGAAAACACCTTCCCTGCGAAGACAGTTAATGGATTGATATTATCAGGGATCGTGATCGCTGGTGCTGAGATCACAGCCCCTTGAAAGTCATCTGAGTGGTCAATCAAATATTCCGTCACAATCAACCCGCCCATGCTGTGGCCTAAAATAAAAATGGATTTGTCAGGCTGCCATTTCTTGACCATCTTCTTGTACCTTGTTAATGTGTCTGAATAATCCTTAAATTCATGGATGAATTCCCGCTCCCCACCAGATTTACCATGACCAGGCAGGTCGAATCCATAGATCGCATATCCTAACCGAACGAAATGATTGACGACATTGTCATAACGCTCACTGTGCTCACCCAGTCCATGAACAATAATTATAACGGCTTTGCTTTCAGTTTCTGGCAGCCAACCTTGATAATAAATCTTCAGATCCCTGTTGCTTTTGAAAGCCCCTTCAATGTGTTCCATGCAATAATCTCCTTTTAAAGTAGAAAACACGATCCATAAATCAAGTTATCCCTTGAATTTTAACCCAATTTCGAATCCCTATCCAGCTATAAAACAAAAAATCTTAGCTTTCATATTTGAGCCGTTATGTTGCGCTTAGGGAAAAATGTCGGTCTAACCCTAAACAAGGCGGGGCCCTCACGCCAGAAAGTGTTTCATCTCACCCGAATCGCCAGATACCCTTAACAAAAAAGTCCACAAGAAATAACTTGTGGACTGAATTTGTGTGAATTATATTTACAGAAGCAAGCGCATCGGTTCTTCCAGATAATTGGCTAACACCTGCATGAACTCCGCCGCTTCTGCACCGTCGGTCACGCGATGGTCAGCGGATAGGGTGGCATTCATACGGGAGCCAACCTTCAATTCACCTTCTTCGACCACCGGCACTTTTTGAACGGCAGAGACTGCCAGAATGCCCGCTTCCGGCGGATTAATGATGGCGGTAAAATTATCAACCCCAAACATACCCAGGTTGCTGATTGAGAAAGTTGAGCCCTGGATGTCGTCATTGCGAACCTTACCTTCTCGCGCTCTTCCTGCCATCTCACGCACTTCGCGGGCGATCAGGCGAAGCGGTTTCTGATCCGCATCCCTGACCACAACAGTCATCAAGCCGCCCTCGACCGCCACCGCGACACCAATATTGACGTGCCCATGTTGGCGGAAATGCGTTTCATCTTCAATGGATGCATTGAGATTCGGATACTGACGCAGCGCCATTGCAGCCGCCTTGAGGATAAAGTCATTAACAGAAAGTTTATCTGATTCGGACAATAACTGATTGAGCGCTTTGCGGAGGGTCATTAAAGCACCGGTCTTATAAGCCCGTGAAATATAAAAATGAGGGAAATTCTGATTAGAATCCTGCATCCGTCGCCCAATTGCCTGGCGCAAACGACTTATTTCAATCACCTGGTCTTCGGGCACTTCACCAACATAGAATGACGTCATCGGCTGCAAGGTTTCTTCGACAACCTGGGCGTCTTCTTTCCGGCCTTCTTCCCGTAATTCTTCCAAATATCGCTGAACATCTTTCTTAACCACCCGCCCACGCGGACCAGATCCCTCAACCTTGGCAAGTTTAATATCCTTATCCTCTGCAATACGTCTTGCCAATGGCGAGGATCGAACACCACCTGCCGGGGTGACATCCCCTTCTACCTCAATTTCTAGTTCTTCAGCAGGTTTTACCTGCTCTTTTGCTTTTTCCTCTTGTTCCTTTTCCTCTTTCTTCCCAGCCTTTTTCTCCGCGGGTTCACCACCAGCTTCCGTTACCATGGCGTCGATTTCATCCTGTGTAGGCTCTTCACCCGCTTCAGCAATCACCGCAATAGGTGCATTGATAGGCAAAGTTGTTTCCTCCGAAACCAAATGGCGGAACATCACCCCGCCATGACTGGATTCTACTTCAACAGTAGCTTTATCCGTTTCGATCTCAGCAATGACATCACCTTTTCCTAATGAATCACCCTCAGCCTTGACCCACCGTACCAGGGTACCTTCGGCCATATCAAATCCCAATTTTGGCATGGTCACCAGTTCAGCCATATAAAACCTCCTTAGCAGCATGGTAAATATCTTCAGTTTGTGGAAGAGCTAATTGTTCAAGTCTCGCATTATAAGGCA
Organism: Chloroflexota bacterium; assembly: GCA_034189405.1. Taxonomy (GTDB): domain Bacteria; phylum Chloroflexota; class Anaerolineae; order Anaerolineales; family Anaerolineaceae; genus Brevifilum. The sequence continues at coordinate 5,206 of JAXHUT010000374.1, read as the reverse complement.
GGGGCACTTCAGCCTGCGCAACCCGCTTAACTGGTGCATCGACATAATCAAAAGCCAGCTCATAAATCCGTGATGCGACTTCTGAACCTACCCCATAAGAACGCCAACCCTCTTCTACCACAACAGCCCGGTTTGTGCGTTTGAAGGATTCAATCACAGGGTCCATATCCAGGGGACGCAGTGTCCGAATATCCAAAACATCTGCCTCAATACCATCCTCAGAAAGCATCTTCGCTGCTTCCAGAGCAGGTTGAACCATTTTGGAATATGCCACAATGGTCACATCGTCACCTTCGCGCTGGACCTTGGACTTCCCAAGGGGTTCAAGGTAATCCTTATCATCAGGTACTTCACCACGAGTCTGGTAAAGGGTTGCATTTTCAATAAACAAAACTGGGTCATCACTTCGAATGGCGCTCTTCAACAACCCCTTAGCATCTGCCGGCGTCCCGGGTGAAACCACAACCAACCCAGGGAAATGAGCAAAAATAGCATCCGGTGTTTGCGAGTGAGTAGCGCCTAATTGGCGTCCACCGCCGCTTGTGGTCCGGATCACGAGGGGCAGTTTGAATTGCCCACCAAACATATAATGTAATTTGGCTGCTTCATTGACGATATGGTCCATTGCAACAAATGCAAAGTTGATCGTCATTAACTCCGCTACCGGGCGTAAGCCCGATAATGCAGCACCAATAGCGCTGCCAACAATCGCTGCTTCGGCAATAGGTGTGTCACGAACGCGTTTCTCACCAAAACGATCCAAAAAACCTTTGGTGACAGCATAGGTACCGCCCCATACACCGACTTCCTCACCCTGGATGAAGACACTTTCATCGCGTTCCATTTCCTCCCAGAGTGCTTTGGATATTGCTTCTCGCATGGTCATTCGTGACATGTTACGCTCCCTCACTCTCATGTTCTATTTCATAACCCCGGTATTCAACCGGTCTTGGCTCAGTGTAAATATCTTCAAACAATGCCCCATCCTCAGGATCAGGGCTGGCTTCAGCAAAGGCAACAGCCTCGTCAACGATCTTTTCAGCTTCGCCGTCCTGCTCGTCAAGTTCTGCTTCAGTTGTAATTCCCTCTGCCACCAAGTATTTTCGGAATATACCGATTGGATCTTCATCTTGCCACTTTTTAATCTCTTCTTTTTCACGATAACGTTCAGGATCGCCCATAGAATGACCGCGATAACGGTAGGTCAAAATTTCAAGAAAGTACGGTCCGCCCTCCTTCCGAATGGTTTCCATCACCTGGGATACTTCCTTTCGGACAGTCATGATATCCATACCATTGATTCGTTCATTGCGCATTCCATAGCCCTCTGCTTTCTGTCGAATTTCAGAGACAGCGGAAGCGCGTTCAACAGACGTGCCCATACCGTAGTGGTTATTCTCACAAACCCATAAGACAGGTAAATTCCAAACTTTACTAAGGTTAAGAGCTTCATGAAAAAAACCGATATTGGTCGCGCCGTCGCCAAACATACAAATAGTTATCGCATCTTCATTTTCCATGTAAACGTCACCCAATGCGAGTCCGGCTGCAATAGGGATATGTGCACCAACAACGGCGTGACCCCCCCAAAAGTTTTTCTCGGTATCCGCCATATGCATGGAACCACCCTTACCCTTTGAGCAGCCATCCGCCTTCCCTAAAAGCTCTGCCATCACAATCTTGGGGTCAATGCCACTGCTGATCGCCCACCCATGATCCCGATAAGCTGTTATGATCCGATCTTTTGGTTGACGAACAGAAGCAATACCGGTACAAACGGCTTCCTGACCAATATACAGATGCAAAAAACCGCCGATCTTGCCCTGTTGATAAAGCTCTGCAGAATGTTCTTCTACCCGGCGGATGATGACCATTTCTCTATAAAGATCTAAATATTCATTCTTCTCCATACGCGTTGTATCCTCCGTCGTTATAAATTTTTTATTTAAGAATTATAAACAATTATTCAATGAGTTCAAGCAATTATAAATTATACCAGAATAGTCATAATTCAAGAAAAATTTTTAAAACAATTTTTAAAAAATACCGTTTTGAATTAGATTTTCCTTGCTATTAAAATCCTTAGTTTCAAGTATAAAGAGAAACTAAAAGAGGCTACCAGATAGCAGCCTCTTTGTTTATCTTTCTAATGAATTAATCGTTTTTGATCTTCGCCTGTGCAGCTGCCAATCGAGCAACGGGCACACTGTATGGTGAGCAGCTCACATAATTATTGCCGACCAGGTGGCAGAATTCGATTGAACTGGGATCACCGCCATGCTCACCGCAAATACCGACTTCAAGATCGGGGCGTACTTCACGGCCTTCTCTCACAGCAACATCCATCAGCCGACCGACACCTCTGCGATCCAAAACCTGGAATGGGTTCTCGGGCAAGATGCCTTGATCCACGTAGGTTATTAAGAAGTTGCGCTCAGCATCATCACGGCTGTAGCCAAAGCTCATCTGGGTCAGGTCGTTTGTGCCAAAGGAGAAGAACTCTGCTACCTCTGCAATCTCGCCTGCGGTCAAAGCTGCACGCGGAATTTCGATCATCGTGCCGAACTTATAGGTGAATTCAACTTTCTTTTCTTCCATGACCTTCTTGGCAATGGACACTAATTCCGGTTGAACTCTCTTCAACTCGTTGACATGCCCGGTTAAGGGGATCATGATCTCAGGCATAACATCAATACCATCATTGGCAGCATCACAAGCCGCCTCAAAGATCGCTCGAACTTGCATTTTCATGATATCAGGATAGGCAATACCCAGGCGGATACCGCGCAAACCCATCATCGGGTTGCTTTCGTGCAGTCTCTCAACGGCAGCAAGCAGTGTTTCCTTTTCTTCCAGGCCAGCGGTCTCTCCCTTGGTTCGCATTTTAGTGACCTCAACCAGCAATTCCTCCTGTGAGGGCAGAAACTCGTGCAATGGCGGGTCGATCAAGCGAATAATCACGGGAAGGCCGTCCATGGCTTCAAACAAACCGTAGAAATCAGAACGCTGCAAAGGCAAGAGTTTCTCAAGGGCATCATAATATGTTTTAACAGCTTTTGATTTTTCTAATTCCTTCTTAGACTCAGCCAATTCCGCTTCAATATCTTTTCGTGTTACTTCGCGCATTTTCTGACCATCGATCTTGCCCGTTTCGAGGAAGCCTTGCAACCTTTCAACATTGTTGATCTGTTTTTGCGCGTCTTCAGCGTTGAGGATCATTTTTTCAACAAGGGGTAATCGTGCTTGTTCAAAGAACATATGCTCGGTGCGGCATAAGCCAATACCTTTAGCGCCAAATGCGCGTGCTCGGCGAGCATCTGCTGGGTAATCTGCATTCGCCCAAACTTGCAAACGAGCAATCTCATCCGACCAATCCAACAAGGTCATCAATTCAGTCTGCCCTTCAAGATCAGGTGTTGTTAATTCAAGTTTACCTGTATAAGCTTCCCCACTACTGCCATCTAAAGAAATCCAGTCACCTTCTTTGACAATCTTACCGCCGGATTTCATCACGCGCTTATCCAAGTCGATAACCATCATGGAGGCGCCCACAATGCAGGGAACGCCAAATTGCCGGGCGACAACTGCTGCATGAGACGTAGCACCGCCTTCACTGGTTAAAATACCCTTGGCTGCTAGCATACCGTGAACATCATCAGGCTTGGTAAAAGGTCGGACCATGATCACGTCCTGGTCTTTTTCCACAGACATTTTTTCAGCTGTATCAGCATCAAAATAAACCTGTCCCACAGCAGCGCCTGGGGAAGCGTTCACACCCGTTGCAAACAACCTCTTGGATTGGCGTGCGTCCTCGACAGTAGCAGCGTCAAATTGGGGGTGTAACATCTGGCTAACCTGTTCAGGATCAACGCGCATAATTGCAGTCGTTTTGTCAATTAGACCTTCATCGGCCATATCAACAGCAATCTTGATCGCTGCTTTTGCGGTTCGCTTGCCCGTACGGGTCTGAAGCATCCACAATTTACCTCTTTCAATGGTAAATTCGACGTCCTGCATGTCTTTGTAGTGATCTTCAAGTTTTTGGGTAATCCCCAAAAATTGTTTATATACTTCAGGAAGTTCATTCTGCATTTCACGAATGGGTTTTGTGTTGCGGATACCCGCGACCACATCTTCGCCCTGGGCGTTCATCAAGTAATCCCCATACAGTTTCTTTTCGCCAGTGCCAGGGTCACGTGTGAAAGCAACGCCGGTGCCCGAATCATCACCCATATTCCCGAAGACCATGGTAACGATATTAACTGCTGTACCAAGATCGTCAGGAATATTCGCTCGGCGTCGATAATCAATCGCGCGTTTAGCATTCCATGAATCAAAGACTGCCTTAGTTGCTAACTCAAGTTGTTTGACCGGGTCTTGTGGGAAATCAAAACCCATTGCCTCTTTGACGACAGCTTTAAATTTCTCGGTTAATTCCTTCAAATCAGCTGCATCAAGATCAGTATCGTCCTTTACATCTTTTTCCTCTTTGGTTTCATCCAAAACCTCTTCAAAAACCTCATCGGAAATGCCAAGAACCACTGAACCAAACATCTGGATCAAGCGACGATACGAGTCGTATACAAAGCGCTCATTTTCAGTTAAGGCAACCATACCTTCAGCAGTTTCATCATTCAAACCGAGGTTCAAAACAGTATCCATCATACCGGGCATGGACATCTTCGCGCCGGAACGACAGGATACCAACAACGGATTAGCGGGATCGCCAAATTTTTTCCCAGTTTGTTTTTCAACAATTTTCAATGCCGCTAACGACTGGTCCCACATGCCTTCAGGAAAAGTCTGATCGTCCTGGTAGGCGATACATGCTTCCGTTGTTATGGTGAAGCCGGGGGGAACAGGGACATCGATGCGCGTCATCTCAGCCAGGTTTGCACCTTTTCCGCCAAGAAGCGCTCGGACGTCATCCCAACTGCCGGCATATTTCTCTGCTTGTTCAACCTCGTTGAACAAATAAACCCATTTCTTTTCTGACATACTTCCTCCTAAATTAAGGTATTTAATTATCTATCGTGAGATAAGAACATCGTCTCTCAAACAAATAATTCTACCCTATTGGATTAAAATTCCCAAGCTTATCCGACGAGGGTGTTGAAAAACAGAATGTACTTTTGTATTCCATCAAACTCTTTATCAAATTTTTAATATATAAAAATAATTTAGTATCATTTCGTAGGGGCGAGGC
>JAXHUT010000373.1:0-2678 GCA_034189405.1 Chloroflexota bacterium | reverse complement strand
TACGCAATATGGCCTGAAAGTGATGCCGGGAAACAAGCCCTCTTTAACTACCAATCACCCGAGGGCTTACCTGTCGCCGCCATCCTCGAGGCCATATTGCGTAGGGCAATGCCAGGATGTTATCTAAATCTTCACTAAGTTCAGGTTTTCCCACCAGGCTCAGGGCTTCTCGAAGGACAGCGTCATTTTTTTCCAATTGCCAGAGGATCTCATCCGGCGAAAGTAAGGACAGATTGGGGTGATCATAAAAGTGATTGTAGGGGCGCGCACCATTTTCGATGCACCAGGCAATTGCCTCCGCGCGCGCTTCCTGCCAACCGCTTTCGATATAAAAACTGCCGTTGGAATACCGGTTCGCATAGCCTTTGTCGCCCAAATTGTAGAATAAAGACAGGTGGAAATTGAAATCTGGATGTGCCTGGTAGAACGCCCAGATGCGCCCAATACCCGAATAGGACGCCGCTTGACCCTCTTCATCCAGGGAGATTTGATCCGCGTAGAAAAGGTCATCAATGGTGATGATCAGCGGACGGCGTCCTTCAGGGAGATTGATTTCACCTGTGAGCCAATCCTCCAAAGCTACCAGGGAATAGCCGGCATCATAAAAGCCCTGAAGGTGCCGGTTAAGATCGGATAAGGACACCTTGTATTTTTCTGAGCTTGCACCAGATGCAGGGTTGAAGCGGTGATACATGACGATGGGCGCCATGGGTATATCCTGAAAGACCGTAGCGGTCACCTGCACGGGTTCAGGTGTGGATGTGGGTGTGGGCGTGGGTAAGGGCTGGGCAGCCACGGATGTTACTTTAGTACAGTCTTGAGGGATTTTGCGAGCATAACCATCGGCAGGTTTGAAAGACGTCGGCGGTGATGGCTCTTGAGCAGCCTGACAGGCAGCCAGCCCTGATAAGATTAAGATGATGAGAAAGAAAACCAATTTTTTGAGTCGCATAAGTCCATTTTACCGTTTTTGTCATCAAGTCGGGTTGAGGCCGGCTACAGATGATAAAGCTGCAACTATCCTGCCAAAGTTGAAAAGTGTCAGTTTAGAGGTTTATTAAGATATTCTTTGGCAAGGGCGTCGACTTCATAGGCTTGTTTGATTAACATTGATATCAGATGCGGATGGGTTTTTATTTATGAGACCGTGTTTTTCCACCCACAAATGGCGCGGAGCATCCAGGAATAGAAGAAAATAGGATTTGGTAAGTAAGGTTTCTTTTCATGGGGTGATAATACCATTTAGAAGGTATTATTGCGACATAAAAAGAAGTTTCTTGAGCGCGGGTAGGTTAATCCATTTGTCACTTAGCCCAGACGCATGACATTTTGTATAGCGGTCACTGCGCGCATATCTTTGAAACCAGCGAGATGTATTAGGCCTTCAATCATCTTTACTTTGCCTTTTTCAATGATTTGTTCAAGATAGGTTTCTAAAGATTTCACTACAATTCCCCTGCCCTTCAGGGAGGGGACAAAGGGGTAGGTAGATTGTGCTGCTTGCTGCGATATTTCATAATTCAAAGATTTGCCATACACCCGACTCCTCATGCTTATTCTTGATTCTCTTTTTGTCATATCCTATCTACCTCCAATAGGACATTTTAACTTTGCTCAAATAAGACATTACTACTTTGCCCTGACACCTGATTCTCTTTTTAAAGGAAGACACTAAGCTCGCGGTATAATGGATTCAGTCATTATCGATTGGAGGCGCAATGTTAAATGCACTTGAAGCAGTGTTGGTCATGGTGGATTTCCAGGGGCGGCTGGCAGGGATAGTCGACCGTTCTGAGCTTGTGACTCCCAATGCGTTGGGGATGGTGAAGGGGTGTCAGGCATTAGGGGTGCCGATTTTGCCGACCGTACAGGTTCCTGAAAAACTAGGGCCGATTTTACCCGCGCTTGGAGAATTACTGGAAAATGTGCCAATTATGGCAAAATCAAACTTCAGCGCCTTGCGCGAACCGGATTTTCTTTTAGCACTCCATAGAACAGAGCGAAAACAAGTGATATTAACAGGGATCGAAGCCCACGTTTGCGTGCTTCAAACTGGGATTGACCTTCTTGATGCAGGTTTCCAGGTGCATGTGCTGAGTGATGGTGTGTTTTCAAGAACACCCGAAAATCATGACCTGGCATTGCGGCGGCTTTGTGAAAGCGGGGCGACGCTTTCGAGCGTTGAAATTAGCCTCTTTGAGATGATCCGCAGTTCCAAACACCCTGCGTTTAAAACAATATCCCGGTTAATTAAGTAACTCACTTTATAGAGGGTGTTGAAAATCAATGTGAAACAATAATATTCTGAGAGGTAGGGGCTCAGCATGCTGAGCCCCTACGAGTTATATAAAAATATTTTATCAATATAGAAAAAATGTAAGGGATAAAGATGAACCTCTTCTTTGATTTTCTATTAATAAACACCCTCAATTTTATTTATTTGAGAGTGTTGAAAAACAAATTACAGCTTGTAGCTAATAGCTCGTAGCTGATAGCTGATAACTCGTAGGGCAGGATGCGTACTCATGCCTGGAGCGAAGCGGAACACCTTTAGGTGCATACCCTACAAAAAATTGATTTTGGGAGGCCTTTTTGCAACTATTTTCAACACCCTCTTTATTTGGCATTGGGTAAACATCCATTACCCAAATTTATCATTCAATATTCTTTGGCCTTGA
>JAXHUT010000372.1:0-3454 GCA_034189405.1 Chloroflexota bacterium | reverse complement strand
GTCAATACCAACCGCCGACATTTATCTAATTTGGAGCCATTAACTATGTCACAAATAAAAAAAATTAACCATATTGCAATTGTCGTTGAAAATATCGAGGACGCCCTGTCCTTTTGGCAAGACCAGCTTGGGTTGAAACTGGACCATATCGAAGATGTCCCGTCTCAAGCCTCTAAAGTTGCTTTTTTACCGATCGGGGATGGTGAAGTTGAATTGGTTGAGCCCACTGACCCCGACTCCGGCCTGTCGAAATACCTTGAAAAACGAGGTGAGGGCATGCATCACCTGTGTTTTCAGGTAGATGATATTGAAGGGATGCTTGATTTGCTTCGAGAAAAGGGGGTTAGGTTGATTAATAAAACCCCGGTCGATCTCCCAGGGCGGCGAATGGCATTTATCCATCCAAAGGCTGCAAATGGTGTCCTCATCGAATTGTATGAAATTATCGAATAAGTTCTTATCCCTTAGTCAAGTTAACAAGAAAGGTAATCATGCTGAATGAAATGAAAAGGTGGGTAAATCCACCGGAAATGAACATTAACCCGGAGAAAGATTATAAAGCGGTGATCCACACAGAAAAAGGCGATATCAAGATCAATTTATTTGAAGAAAAAGCGCCAAAAACCGTCAATAATTTTGTGTTTTTATCAAAAGAAGGGTTTTACAACGACACGATATTTCACCGGGTCATTCTAAATTTCATGGCTCAAGGCGGTGACCCCACTGGCACGGGTTCAGGCGGCCCCGGATATCGGTTTAAGGATGAGTTTCACCCGGATCTACGGCATAATAAACCCGGGATCCTTTCAATGGCAAACGCTGGCCCGAATACGAACGGCTCTCAATTCTTTATTACACACGTGCCAACGCCGTGGTTAGACGATAAACATGCTGTGTTTGGCGAGGTTGAGGAAGGGATGGATGTAGTGTTTTCAATACCTCAACGCGATCCAGCAAATCCTGAAGATGAGGGCGTAACCATTAATTCCATCGATATTATCGAAGAATAATCGATTTTTAGAGTAAGAGGAAATCAAGAGAGATATGGTTGAGTCCGATGTCTCTCTTTTTTGGTTTAAGTACAAGGTGCAATGCCCATGCTCAGGGTTATTTTTCTAATCGATAATGATCAATTCTGTTTGTGGTGGTGAGAGAAAGATTGCACGATCATCCGTGACAAGGATATCTTCCTCGATGCCGATGTAACCATAGCCCGGCACCATCAAACCGGGTTCCAGTGTGTAAACTTGATTTGCCTCAATGGGCATATAGGGCGTGCTGCCGTACCTGGGCCATGCTGGACCAAGCAGACCACCGCCATCATGTGCTAAACGTCCTAATTGATGACCGGTAGCATACTTGTATTCTGGATAGCCAGCTTCGGTAACAGCTCGCCGAGCTGCAGAATCGACATCTATGCCCGGCACTCCCGGTTTGATAATTGAAAAAGCAGCCTGGATCGCTTTAACCACCGTCTCAAATCCTTTTCGCACAGGATTTGGAGCCTGTTTTTCTCCAGATTTTGAGAAATAAACCATGCGTTGTATATCTGCACAATAATCATTTTCTTTCACACCAAAATCAAAATGCAGCAAATGTCCTGGCTCAATGCGCAGGTCGGTTGGTGCATTGTGCCCCACCGGGGAATCAGGGCCTGTGTTGACTGCCGGGTTATTGTTTTTTGGCCAGGCATAAGCCAACCCGAGTTTTTCAACCTCGGTTTGCATCAGTTCAGCAACGTCAATTTCTCGCAGCCCTGGTTTTATTTTCTTGAAAGTTTTTGTATAGATTTCAAGTGTGGATTGTATAGCTTTTTTAATCCGTTCAAGCTCTGTTTCCGTCTTTCTCCCCCTCAGTGCACGGATAATCGATTCGGCTGGCACAATTCGATCCGCAAAGGGCGTTCCTTCTAGCATTTCTATCAGGACTAAATACATACCGTGGGAAAGCCCATCTGCAAGGACATCGTTTTTTGAAATATTGACAGCGATTTGTCGGGGATTAATTTGCTGGAGCACTTTTAATAATATGGATTGGATCCCTTCATCATAAGGAATGACCTGATCAAAGGCACCTGTGTTTTGTGCGGTTTCTAACTCAAAACCGCCGACAATCGCGATTTTATCGCCATTGGCTGTGAAAAGCAGCGCGCTCTGCCAGGTGAGGTCCGAATCGCCATAAATCAGCGGCAGAACGGGATCCATGTTTGCACTGGTTTCACGCACGAAGGTCAGCCAGAGATCAATATTCAAATCTTTGAGGATGGATTTAATTTGATTTGTTTTCTCTAAGACAATCGGGTTCATTGTATTTCCCTGGTCAAACAAGTTATGTGTGTGTGATGTCGATTTTTGCCATGGTTGTGACCGCCTGAGGTGCTTAATTCTAAAGTTTTAGGTTGATATTTTCTTATTTTTTTAGAATTAGCTACACCAACCGCCTCTGACAAAGCGCTAACAACCCATTGATTGAGGCTGACATCATCCTGATCTGCATGTTCAACACATTTTCGATGCAGGGATTTTGGAAGCCTAACCACAAACTTACCGGAGTAATCCTCATCCAGCCGAGGTTCTGGAATGGTCATGCCATGGTCTAATGCGGTTTCTAACCAAAGTACCATTGCCTCACTGATCATTCCCATCGCTTCTTCAGGGGTGTCACCCTGGCTCATACAGCCGGGCAGCTCCTTGATGCGCACAAACCATCCGCCTTCTGGTTCGGGGATCAACTCGCGGGTATAAGGTAAATCCAGGTAATATTTAATGTTCTTTTCCATCTCATACACTCTTTCACATTTTATCTTCAAGAATATCTTCAAAAGCCGTCAGAACTTGTTTGATCATGCAGATTTTTACCAGATCTTTTCTTGGAATAGTCAACATGGGATATTCTTCTTTGATAAAAACAGGATAGTTGCCTTTATATCGATCAAGCTCGTACCCAGAAAAAATAAAATAGTCTCAAGTTCTGAAAATCGTTGATCTTTTGACTTTCTCAATAATTTCTGAAGCAGTTTTTTTGCTCATAACAACGCTCTTATAGTATCACATATAGTACTCTATATCAATACTTATTTTCATAATTAATCAAATTTTCCCGAAAATCAAGGGGGCTGATAGTATTTCGATAGATCACATTCTCGGCAGACCCTGAGCTGGGGATAAATTATTATATCAAACTGCGATTGATGATCTATGTGATCAAGGTTTTGATTAAAATATTGTTTTACCTGCCCCTTGGCATAATCCTTCTGACTTCTCCCGGATATTCTTCTTTCATTTCTGCCAATGATATCCTTTACATCCTTAATCGATTATAGCATCCTAAATGCCTAAAGATGAACGGTTTGAACAAGTCCTCATGTTTAAGACAATCGCAAAATTAGGGTAAAGGTCACAAATTATATCTTTTACCCATTAATCCTGTAATAATGGACGATAGTAAATCTTTG
>JAXHUT010000371.1:0-2479 GCA_034189405.1 Chloroflexota bacterium | reverse complement strand
CCCCGATTTTATGTTTGAACTGGAATCCCTAATAAATGATGCTGCTTATTGCTTACCTGGGAACAACATGTTCTCAATTCTGGACGGCGATGCTGTTTCTTATGCACAAAAGTACAATGTTTCCTTTACGGATTTACGCAAAGCGATGAATCAAGCTGCGATCATTGCTCGCTGGAACGCTGTTCATAATCCAAAGGCTACATTTTCAAAACAAACGTATGAAGAAGAGGCGAAGAGCAAGGGCTTTGCAACTGTTGAGGATTACTTTAATTCTCCATTTAATCCACAAATAGCAGTTGTGCAGCATCTTTTCCATTCAACATTAATATGTGATGGCGGTGGAGCAGTGATTGTTTGCCCAACAGATAAAGCAAAGGATTATACAAAATACCCGGTTGAGATCATAGGAATGGGAGAAAGCTCTATGATTGGCAACCATGTGTTTGGAACGCCATTCGAGATTGATAGATTAGCGTTTGAACGAGCCTATCGTATGGCAAATATCCATGACCCTTATACAGAAATTGACTATATGTCAATTCACGATTGTTCTGCACAACATTACTTTACCACAACCGAAGCGGGTGGATACTTTAAACCAGATGAAGGTTGGAAAGCTGTACTAGAAGGCCGTATAGCCCATGATGGCGACAAACCAGTCAATACATCAGGCGGGCGCTTATCTGCGGGGCATACCCTCTCTGGCCCAGGCGGTGTCGAATTTACCGAGGCAGTAGGACAGATGCGTGGCATTAATGGTGACCGGCAAATGCCAAAACAGCCAAAGATTTGTGTTGTGCAAGGGTATGGTGGCGGTTGGAATTCCAACGTCATAGTGCTAAAGAGGAGTTTTTAAGAGGAGATAAAAATGAAACCAATGGAAGCTTATGTAAAAAAGTGGTATGAAGCTTTGGATAATGGGAATTTGATGGGGATGAAATGCAATCGATGTGGCGCCTATGAGTTTCCGCCCGTACCCGTTTGCAATAACTGCTCAAGCACAGATCTAGAATGGACCGAGATGAGTGGATTAGGCGAAATGGTTTTGTTTGATTTTACCTTTCAACTAACTCCGAATTTTGCACCTTATCAATCAACATATCATGCGATGGTCAAATTGGATGAAGGCCCCACTATGATTTCATGGTTAGTGGGAGTAGAACCGGACAAATTCGACGAACTTTTCGAAAAACTACCACTCAAGGTAAAAATGGAAGTCCAAAAACGAGAAAAATATTCCTATCCGGTATTTCGCATCGTAGAGTAAAAAAGTTTGAGGGGCAGTGATAATCTGCCCCTCTTTATTTCACATAATCCAGCAGATATCCGTATCCTTCGCTTTCCATTTCTTCAAGTGGAACAAAGCGCAAGGAAGCACCGTTGATGCAATATCGTGTGCCGTTTGGCGAGCTTGGATCATCATAAAACACATGCCCAAGATGCGAATTACCAGCCCGACTGCGAACTTCAACCCGGCTCATACCTAACGATTTGTCTTCTATTAACCTGACCGTATTCTCATCAATAGGGTTGGTGAAGCTCGGCCACCCGGTCCCGCTTTCAAATTTATCGCTGGATGCGTATAAGGGTTCACCGGTGACGATATCCACATAGATCCCGGGCTTATCCTTCGTATAATACTCGTGACTAAATGCTCTTTCAGTACCAGCTTCTTGGGTAACTGAGTATTGGAGATCGGTAAGTTTGCTTTTGATTTCTTCTTGAGATGGTCGTTGATAATCACCAGGGTCTACAATCATTTTGCTGGCAGTCTGCATCTCCGTCGGAGAAATGTGACAGTAGCCCAGGGGATTCTTCTCCAGGTAATTCTGGTGATATTCTTCAGCGTCATAAAACCGTTCTAAGGCTTCAATCTCAACGACAAATCGATCATTGCGTTCTCTTTCAATCGCAGCAATGCGTTCCACCGTCCCCTGGCTGATTTCATCGGCATAATATACGCCTGTCTGATACTGCGTTCCCCTATCATTTCCCTGGGCATTTTCAATAGTTGGGTCAATGACATGGAAGTAAGCAAATAACAGGGCGTCCAGGCTTATCATTGATGGATCATATTCAACCCGCACAGTCTCACGATAGCCAGTATTCCCAGCAATGACCTTATTATAGCTAGGAACCAGGTCAGCGCGTCCGTTCGCATATCCGCTCACAACATCAACCACACATGGAATGGACTGCATCAACTTTTCCAAACCCCAAAAGCATCCTCCTGCCAAATATATAACTTCAATCCCATCCTTCTTTTCATAAGTCGGGTCTAATGGTGTTTGTGTCATCATACTTTCATCTTCCTTTCCAATTTCAATGGGTTCATCGGTTATCTCTTCACCTATCGGGCGGCAAGCGCTCAACAGAAGAACAAACAAAATGAGCAGGGTGATAATTCTTTTATTTTTCATGATCTTGCCTTCCAGAAAAACATTTTATTTTTACATATCAACATTTTTTATTTACTAAA
>JAXHUT010000370.1:0-5421 GCA_034189405.1 Chloroflexota bacterium | reverse complement strand
AAAGTAATGAAGATCACACTTTCAGGGTCAACATCCTGGGCAGAATCCTCAGGCATCACTTGCAAGACTAATAATTCGTCTGCAGTCAGGTAATTGACCTCGATAGGTGCTTGTAACCCCTTCTTGTTAGCCGCCTGGGCACTGGTGTTTATCACCAATGAAAGCGCAGTATCAGGTGTGAGATTTTGGTCCGGTGTAAAGGTAAGGATCTGCTGATCCTTCCACGAAAAACGACCGTTGACTCTTGGCTCAAGATGGATCGCGGCTTCAACGGAACCGGTATCCATGGGTTGATTGAAATAAAGAGAGATGGGCTGATTTAAACCGATGGCACTTCCTGAAATGGGAGAAACCTCCACAAGGGCAGGCGGTAAATCCTGGCGAGGTTCGTCTTTTACCTCTGGTGATTGTTCTCTCACTTCAAGACTGTCAGGTGTTGATCGTTCCTTTGACCTCTGCCAGGGCAGGTGACAACCTGCTAACATGCTGAAAATTATCACAAGCGAAAACAATACTTTAATCCAATGAAAGTATGATTTACCTTTAGGTAAAAAATTCATCCCCAGCTCCTCATCTAATAATCACGCAAGTCATCAAAATTTTTATTCATGCTAAAAAATGCCCTACATGAAAAGGGCAATCAATTTCTTCTATATTATAAAGGAAATTATGAAGATCACAGTAATATTTTGGCAGGTTAGAATCTAATCATCCAATCCCAAGCTGCGGATTGCGCCTAAAAATGGCGTCGTAAAATCATCCACAATCATGTCTGCAGAGCCCAATTGAGATTTTGCATGGCTCGTCACTACAGCGATACACGCCATTCCTGCCCATTTAGCTGCTTCAATACCTGCGGCAGAATCCTCGATAACAACACAGTCTTCCGGAGAAAGCTTAAGCAGATCAGCTGCAGCCAGAAATACATCAGGTTCAGGCTTAGCCCGCAAATTTTCCCCTGAAACCAATAAGTCAAAATATCCCAAAAGCTCAAACGCTGAAAGCATGGTCGTAATGTTTTTCATCCCAGCAGAAGATGCAATGGCTTGCCTGATTTCCATTTGGTTTGCAGAAGTCAACCAGGTGTTTACGCCAGGAATCAACGTTCCAACGCCAGGCACTTCTTCTCGAAATAATTCTTCTTTTTCATGAATGATTTCATTGGCAAGTTTGAGATTGGGTTTAAAACCTAGAAATATGGATAAAGAAGTTTGATTATTCCTGCCAAAATTCGCATCAAAAAGATCTCGGGTGAGGGAATAACCATGATTTTTCAAAGCTTCAACCCAGGATTGATAATGGCATTCCGTTGAATCAATTATTGTGCCGTCCAGGTCCCAGAGGATCGCTTTTGGTAAGTGTCTCAAATCATTTCTCCTTAAAAATACTGCCATCTATTATACTTGAAGCCAATTTAACGATTTCCCATCGATTGGAAGTAAAAAATCACCTGGTTAACAAACACATTTGAGTACAGCCAAAATTTCAAAAATACGCAACCGTTAAATGGATCCAATTTCCTCAACGGTGATAAGACGTTTCTGGTAGCATTAATGGTGACGCTATTATTGGAACAAAACCTATGAAAGATTGCTTATTAAAAATAATGAATTGGGATGCGCTTGCTACAAAAGCCTTACATGTGCCGCCTAATCAAAAACACCTCGCACTGATTTTAAAAATCTTTGCGCACTCAGGCGATTCCTGGTTCTGGTTGGCTGGCTTATTTATTACCTGGCTCTTCAGCGAGCATGAATGGCGCGAACGCGTCGTTTTTATAAGTGTCGGGCTGGTCATTATGGCGACTGCAGTTATTGCATTAAAGTTCTCCATCAGACGGCCGCGTCCTGAAGGCGCGTGGGGACAAATTTATCGCATCACGGATCCCCATTCCTTTCCCTCCGGTCATTCTGCCCGTTCCGCCGCACTGGCAGTGATGGGCATTGCTGTCGGTCCGCCCTGGTTTGCTCTAGCGTTGAGCTTCTGGGCGCCCTGGGTGGGGATTTCTAGGGTTGCCCTGGGCATCCATTATCTTTCAGATGTCCTGGTAGGTTGGTTGATGGGTGCTGCCATGGGCGGCATTGCAATACTGGCAAAACCCTTGATCCTCAAGATGTTTTCATTTTTCATCTGATGAATTTTTACCCTGTAATATGCTCAACCATTATTCAAGATTCTTGAACATGTAATACGTCCCCAATTCAAATCCCCTTCCGGCATAATACGCTCGGGTTCCAACAGCAGCAATCACAGCCAGTTGCCGATAGCCGGCATCCTTTGCGATTCTTTCCGCTTCTTCCAATAATCTCGTCCCCAAACCACTGTGCTGTGCCATACCCACCCGATCTTCCCCTACCTCGAGCGACTGCCCGTAAACGTGCACTTCGCGAACAATAGCAGCATCTCTCAATTCCTCAATACCAATCATCTCGGTATCCCTGGGTAATGATAAGCGCAAAAAACCGGCTAGGTGATCATCCACGGTGTCAAAAGAAAGAAAATGCTCATGAGCATGCGCGGGCTTGTAAATGAGATCATTTAGTTTAACTTCCTGTGCTGAAACTTGTTTTTTGCGCACTTCCCGGCAGCGGATGCACGCACATATTGTCCCACGTCTGGACATTTCCCGCTGAACATCCTGGCGCAGGCTGCTGTTCTTATTGCCTGCCACAACATATGTTGAGGGAATATCCCGAATAATGCGGTTGATACGGCAATAGCGAGGAACCTGGGTTTTGATATCCGCAATCAAATCCAATAAGGTTTCTTCGGAATAAGGTTGGTATTTTCCTTCCTGCCAGATCTCATAAAGTTCTGTGTTTTCCAGCAGCTGGCAGGGGTAAATCTTCAACTCATCCGGGCAGTAGGCATCTTCACCCCATAAACGGCTGAAATCCTGCCGATCCGATTGGGGCGTTGCCCCCAAGAGGTTGGGCATCCAGTGCAGTACGACTTTAAAACCACCGGCTCGCAACAAGGCCGTGGCGTCCAGAGTCTCCTGAGTGGTATGCCCGCGCTTATTCAGTTTGAGAATATGATCATCCAAACTCTGAGCGCCCATTTGAACCTTGGTCACCCCTAAATAACGATACCAGCGCAGAGCCTCACGGTTCACAAGGTCAGGCCGGGTCTCAATCACCAAACCCACATTGCGATGTTTCGCATTCACATTTTGTTCTTGTGCTTCTTGCAGCGTTTCAAAATCGGGAATATCCTCCGGGTTGACCTCATTCATCGCTTCAAAACAACGTCGTACAAACCATTCCTGGTAATCTCGTGGATAAGCACTGAAGCTGCCCCCTAAAATTAGCAATTCAATTTTATCGGTCGGATGACCGACGGCAGTTAAGGCACCTATCCGATTTTTTACCTGGGCATAGGGGTCAAAATTATGCTGCAGACCGCGCATCGCACCCGGTTCCTGGCTGAGATAACTCTTTGGCATTTGGTCTTCCTGGGGGCAGAAAATACATTTTCCAGGGCAGGGATGAAAGCGGGTCAAAACGGTAACTGTTGTCACGCCAGACAAAGTCCGGGTCGGTTTCATACGGATTTTTGATAATAATGCTTCATTCTCATCCCACTGACCGCTGTCCACCATTTCATAATAAACTGCCACGAGGGCATGTTTCGGCATAAAACCGCCGCCATCCGGCTTGGGATGCTTCCGCTGGGCAGCGCTTAAATCAAACCCCATTTTAATGTCTTCTAATATTGCCAAAGCCAAGTTTCTTTCAGCTTCGCTGTAATTTCGCTTCTTTTTCCAGTTTTTTGCTTTCATACGCACCCATTGTACCTATTATTGACGACCAATGCGAACAGCCGCCCTTAAACCTTATATAATCTTTTTACAATTAAATGATAAGGGTCTAATATTAAGAAAATAAACTGGTATATAAGAAGACTAGACAAAACATTAAAGGTGAAAAAATGAAAAGTTCCATTAATCTCGGAAAAATATTTGGGATCGACTTAAAAATAAATATTACATTCCTATATTTGTTATTGTGGGTGATGTTTCTCAACTTGCTTGGGGGTGCAACGCCAGGGGCTGCCTTAGCAGAGATGATATTTATCATCGCGTTATTTGTGCTGGTCGTTTTGCATGAGTTGGGTCATGCGCTAATGGCGAAGCGATTCGGTATTAACACCCAGGATATCACCTTGCTGCCCATAGGCGGTCTGGCAAGGCTTGAAAAAATGCCTGAAGACCCCAAACAAGAATTTCTTGTTGCGATAGCCGGACCAACGGTTAACTTAATTATTGGCGGTTTGTTATTTTTTGGGCTGTTGGTGACAGGCTTTTTCAACCAGCCTCTTTCACTTGGGCTCGTTGAAGGAAATCTCTGGACGCGATTATTAGCAGCAAACATCACTCTCTTCCTTTTCAACCTTATCCCTGCCTTTCCCATGGATGGCGGACGCGTTTTGAGATCTTTGCTTTCATTACGCATGGATCCAGTCAAAGCCACCAGTATCGCGGCCAATATCGGTAAGGGTGCAGCGGCGCTGATCGGCATCCTCGGATTTATCTTCAACCCCTGGTTAGTATTGACAGCCATTTTTATATGGGTTGGGGCGAATTCCGAAGCAAACAACGCCAGGATTCAGGCGAGCATCAAAGGTCTGCAAGTGCAGGATGCCATGATGACGAAGTTTTTCCAGGTCGAAGGCAATCAACCCTTAGAATCGGTCTTGCAGTTATCTATACAAACCGGTCAGCATCACATCCCAGTCACGTCCAACGGTCACTTTCTGGGGATCATCCAACGGGGAGATCTATTGAATGCACTTCAGCGGCTGGGAGACCGTGCCCCCGCTTATGCAGCGATTAGCTTTGAGCCAGAGGGGCTTTCACCCACAACATCCCTCAAAGATGCACTGCCGAGCTTTCTAACCCATCGCGTTCAGCCTGTGATCGAAGATGGGCAGTTGATCGGTTTGATCACCCTTGAAAGCATTCAACAGCGCATGTGGCTGGACAAGGAGATGAGAAGTTCGCAGAAATCTTCTCCCGATGAAAAAGCGGACATGGTTTAAGAGTCAAATGTCATAAAATATATCCAATAACAGGGGTGCTGTTCGTTTCCTTTTGGGACAACCACTCCTCAACATGATTTCAGAAATCAATCTCATCCCTCTTCCAATACCACCGGGATTATCTTAAGATATTCCTCCTCTCTCTCCCCAAGGGAGGAAATTGAGGTGAGGGTAGGAATCAAAGCAACCCCTAGAAAACCCGATATCAAGAAAACAACTCGAATTTTAATTGGAACCCTCACCCTGCCGAGGCTGTCCCAAAAGTCGCCGTTTAGCTTTTTGGACAGCACAAAGTTTAATTTTTGTAGGGTATGCATCTGAAGGTATTCCGCTTGTCTCCTACACCTAAAGGTGTTCCGCTTCGCTCCAGGTTGGCGAGAG
>JAXHUT010000037.1:0-3824 GCA_034189405.1 Chloroflexota bacterium | reverse complement strand
TTGAGACTTGTCCTCACAATCTTTATTTAACTCATGATCATTTGGAAAAATACGGCTCTTGGGTAACCTTTTCTCCTCCCGTAAGGAATGCTGATACCGCTTCTTCCTTATGGAATCAGCTTAAAAAAGATTACATTTTCACTGTTGGTTCGGACCATGGACCTGTGGAAAAGAAGCTCAAAGAAATGGGAACATCAAATATTTGGAAAGGTCAATATGGAATTCCTGGTGCAGAGACCTTGGTTCCACTAATGTTAAATGCAGTCTCAGAGGGACGCCTGTCATTAGAGCAAATAACTGGATTACTTTCAGAAAATCCTGCTCGTTTATATGGATTATATCCTCAAAAAGGAATTATTCAAATTGGTAGTGATGCAGATTTCACAGTAGTTGATATGAATAGTACCTATTCGTTAAACGCGGAAAATATGCAAACATCATGTGGTTGGATACCCTATGAAGGTTGGGAGATAACAGGTAAGGTTGTTTATACAATATTGAGGGGTTCTCCGATAATGAAATTTGGTGAAATCACTGGTGAACCTGGATATGGAAAATTTATCAGAAGAAGGAATAACTTCGCACTTTAAATATATTTTCAGTGATGAAAATGTCTATCAATTACGTTTTTGTTTAATCCGAAGGCCTGAATGAAAATAATTTATAAACACATAAATGAATATTTATTGATCTATTAGATGTCAAGGAAAGGTTTTGTAATTTTGTTGTGGTTCTAATCCTCCTTTTTCCAATATCCGATATTAGTTATGGGATCGATAAGTATGAACAGCTATCCTAATGAACATCTAAACAGGCACAATCCCACACCGCTTTATCAGCAGCTGGCAGAAATTATCACGAAAAGGATTGAAGCCGGTCAATACAAGCAAAATGATAAACTGCCGTCCGAGAATGAATTAATGGAAACATACGGCATCAGCCGGCACGTCATCCGCCAAACCCTTAACACACTCAGGCAACAGGGTTTGATTCATACAGAACATGGCATGGGAAGTTTTGTTTGTGAAAGGCACGTTGATAAAGCGCTCGATGTCCTCCAGAGTTATCACAAATCAATGGAGCAAAGCGGTTTCCATGTCAGTGTTGAAATTGTGGATATGGGGTTGGTGCCTACACCGGAGTTCGTCAGGATCGAGATGCATATCGATGTTGACGAGATCTTTCTTCTCCAAAGGATCGGCTATCAGAATGGGAATCCGCTTAATATTTTGCAATCCTACCTGCTTCCCGGAACATGGGGAAATGACATCCTCTTGAAATTCAAAGGAGGATCGCTTTATCAATACCTTGAAGAAAATTGTGATCTTAAGCTGGTTCGGTCTTCGAACATTATTGAAGTCTGTTTTGCCAAAGATTACGAATCCCAAATGCTGGATATCTCCCGTGGAACGGTGTTAATGCAAATCTCAAGTATTTCATATGATCGCAGCGATCAACCTGTTGAGTATTCGCGTGTGATCTACCCAGGGGCATCTTTTAGATTTAAATTTGAAAGCCGCCTGGTTGAAAACGTAGAACATCAAGAAGAAAAGGAAATGGTTTATGGGAATTGATCATCAGCCCTAGTGGTCTGTCAAAGTTATATAACGGACTTGGCACGGAACATGCAACTTGAGAAAGAAACTGCTCAAGGAGAAAGAAATGTACCAAAAATATTTTGTAAAACTTACCGCTGAAGAACGATCACATCTTGCTAACTTGGTTTCCTCCGGCATCGCGTCTGCCCGCAAGTTACAACGAGCAAGAATCTTACTTAAATCAGATTGCAGTGAAGGTGGTCCCAATTGGACCTATCAGGCCATTTGCACCGCTTTTGATGTCAACGGGACAACGGTTACCAACGTTCGCAAAAACTTTTGTGAAGGCGGATTAGAGTGTGCTCTCAATCGCAAAAAACCGAACCGTCTATACAAGCACCGATTGGACGGGGAAGCTGAAGCCCATTTAATCGCTTTGGCATGTGGCCCAGCACCAGAGGGGTATCAGCGTTGGACACTTCGTCTTTTGCAGGAACATATCGTAAAGATGGAGATTGTGGAGAGTGTCTCACATGAGACGATCCGTACCACGCTAAAAAAAATGAGCTTAAGCCTTGGTTGAGCGAGGAATGGTGCCTTCCTATCCAAAGAAGATGCAGCCTTCGTTTCTAATATGGAAGATGTATTGGAGGTGTATGTCCAACCTTATGATGCGAAACGACCACAAGTATGCATGGATGAGACCAGTAAACAACTACTATCCGATTTGCGTGAACCTCTCCCAGTTCGACCGGGTCAACCTCGACGAATTGATTACGAGTATAAGCGAGAAGGAGTGGCGAACGTGTTTATGTTCTTCGAACCGCTGGCAGGGAAACGATTTGTGAAGATCACCGATCGGCGCACCCGTAAAGATTGGGCTCATGCGATGAAGGAACTGGCAGACGATATCTACAGCGAAGCTGAGAAAATTGTAATTGTCATGGACAACCTCAACACCCATTCGCCGATTTCCTTTTACACGACCTTTCCGCCGGAGGAGGCTAGGCGATTGACTGAACGTTTTGAGTTCCATTAGACACCTAAGCACGGGAGTTGGCTCAATATGGCTGAAATTGAGTTGTGTTCCTTGAGTCGTCAATGTTTGAAACGCCGTATTCCTGACAAAGAAACTTTGGAAAGAGAAGCAGACGCCTGGCAAAAGGATCGTAATGTAAAAGTAACCAAAGTCGACTGGGGCTTTACAACCGCTGATGCACGCATCAAATTAAAACATCTCTATCCCGTGTTTGAGGTTTGACAGACCACTAGGATAACTACCAAACCCCATAACACTATTTTCGATTCTGTTTCGAGTTGAGCAATTTTTACAAACAAACTTGATCAACAAATTCAATAATGGCAATTTATTTATGAGCCTGTTGCACAAACCGCTTAATTCGCGTTTTTAGCATAAATTTGGTAAAATTAACAAAGCACCAACAAATTGCCATAAGGGAAAAGCAATGAGCCAATACAATTTTATTCCGATACAGCGTGAACAAGACCTTCTCTTACCACCCAGCTTGAGAGAATAGGTACCAGAGCAAGATTTATCGTGGTTTGTCATCGATGCGGTGTCACAAATGAACCTGGAACCGTTCTATGCCAAGTATAGAAACGATGGCCGGGGAAATGCAGCCTACGATCCTGAAATGATGGCTTGTTTGCTTCTTTATGCGTATTGTCAGGGTATCCGTTCTAGTCGGCAAATCGAACGACGATGCGAAAGAGATATCGGATTTCGTGTCATAACTGCCAACCAAAAGCCAGACCATTCAACCATTGCACGATTTCGACAAGGGAATGAGAAAGAACTGTCTGAGTTATTTACCGAGGTCTTGCGGTTGTGCGCTGAAGCGGGATTGGTGAATGTAGGAGTGGTGGCATTGGATGGAACAAAGATCAAAGCAAACGCTTCCCTGGGAGCCAATCGCACCTATGCCTGGTTAGAAAAGACAGTACAGAAGATGCTGGAAGAAGCAGCGATCAAAGACGAAGAGGAGGACCAACTTTTCGGTTCAGACAAACGGGGAGATGAATTGCCTGAAGATTTACAAAACCGAGATAAGCGCCTGGCACGCTTGAAAGAGTCCAAACAACGACTGGACCAAGAAGCGGAAGAAGCCGCCTTAAAACAGTCCCAGAAGATCAAACAGCGAGAGGAAGAAGAGCGAGAGAGCGGCAAAAAGAAACGCGGGCGCAAACCAAAACAACCAAAGAAAAAGCCGAAAGCTGAGGCCAAAGCAAATATAACAGATCCCCAAAGTCGGATCATGAAGACAC
>JAXHUT010000369.1:0-2316 GCA_034189405.1 Chloroflexota bacterium | reverse complement strand
TCCGTGAAGCCAATATGGAAGTCTTTGTAGAGGGCTTTCAAAAGCTGCAAGCCCAGGGCAAGGTTCGAGCCTACGGCGTTAGCACGAGTGATTTTGAATATCTACAAGCCTTTAATGCGGACAACAAAGCAGCTACCCTTCAGATTGATTACTCGATTCTCAATCGGACGCCTGAAGAGAACATCTTCCCCTATACCATTGAAAACAATCTGGGCGTACTGGTTCGGGGACCGCTGGCGATGGGCATCCTGACCGGAAAATTTTCTGAAGACTCCCGGTTTGAAGATGGGGATTTTCGTCAAAATTGGATCAAGAATGAGGATGAACACCAGATTTTTCTAAACGACCTTGAGAAGGTTGAAAAACTTGAAGTTTTAGCAAATGGACGTTCTTTGGCACAGCTGGCGATCCAATTCACCATGCAGCACCCTGCTGTGACCCTGGCGATCCCGGGTGCCAAACGCATTTCGCAACTCAAAGAGAATGTAAAGGCGGCGCTTATGCCCGAGTTAACACCTGAAGAAATGGCTTTGATTGATTCAATCACACCCCCCGGCGGCGGCCGTAAGATCTGGCCGGCGTAAATAAAGTCGATGTGAAGAAACCCCGGAATCTTAATTTACTCCGGGGTTTTATCATTTTTATTCCGGTTTCCTAGCCACGATCACCAGCGAGAGCCCCTTCCAAGGGAGGATGGGATCGATCAGCTTGAAGATGGGCACCATCACGTTAAAAGCTTTGAGACCTACGCGGCCAATGGCATTTTGTTTGGCGATTTTCCCACGATACCACCAGCCAATCACCCCCACCTTATTCAGCGTGAAACATTCCTCAATTTCGTAACCCAAATCCTTAAAAAGTCCTGTCAGCCGTTCTTTGTCATAACGTCGGATATGTCCGATGGCAGAATCAAGGCTGGAATAGAGCTTTTCACCGCGCGGCACAATAAAAATCATGTTCCCACCTGGTTTGAGGACTTGATCGGCATGGGCAACGACAGCGCGATCGTCTTCAATGTGTTCTATCACGTTGGAACATAGAATTGAATCCGGTTGGGGTAGGTCTGGCGGTGGGGCTAGGGTAACATCCCACTCGCGCACCTCAATCCCAGGTGTGTTGAGATAGGCATTACGCAGCACTTCCAGGTACACCGGATCTGCCTCGGTGGCGATCACATCCGTGTACTGCATCAGGATGCGCACGTTATTCCCGATGCCGGAGCCGATCTCCAAAAGCAAATCGCCGACATAAGGGCGGGTGCGTTCAAGGGTCCACTCGGTGTATTTTGGTGCCGCTTCCATATCGATCAGGTTCTTATGACCGTAATCCCCATGGAACATGTCATCGATGATCCAATATTTGACAATCGTCCAGAGCGCTTTTACTCCATCTGACCAGGTGATCTTTTTCCCCTCAGCGTAGGTACGGCCGTGGTAACTGATGGGCACCTCATAAATACGGAGTTTTCGTTTGGCAAACTTTGCCGTCAATTCCGGTTCGATCCCAAAATCATTTGAGCGGATGGGAATAGTTTTGGCGACCTGCAGTCGGAAGGCTTTATAGCAGGTTTCCATATCCGTCAGGTTGAGATCGGTGAACCAGTTGCTGACGAAGGTTAGAAAGCGGTTGGCGAGGGTATGTCGAAAATAGAGCACCCGTCTATGTTCACGTTCTGCAAAGCGGGAACCGTAGACCACGTCTGCATCACCGTCGATGATGGGTTTGAGCACGACCTTGTAATCGTTGGGGTCGTATTCCAGGTCGGCATCCTGGATAATAGCGATGTCACCCGTTGCGGTTTGGATGGCGGTGTGGATGGCATTGCCTTTCCCCTGGTTTTGTTCCATGAGAACGGGCATGATCGTGTCGGGGTGTTCTCGGTGAAGGTGGCGGATGATGTCAGCAGAGCCGTCGCTGGAGCAATCGTCAACGATCACTAATTCAATTTCGTCAACCCCGGGGACTTGTTGCGATAAAACGCGCTGAACGATCTCTTGCAGCGTACGGCGTTCGTTGTATACAGGCATGAGAACTGATAATTTCATAAGTAAAAATTCCTTGGTTAGGATTATAACACCATGCCAGCTGGGAAGGATTTAAATTCTCGAGAATTTTAAACCCATTGCACCATCAGTTAAGGTAAAAATTTTTCTTTCGGCGTGCGGACTTCAGTCCGCTTTTTGCGATTTTGTTAAGTTAGCTGTTCCGGAAGTTTGATATGTTAATTGGTATCTCACCGTAATTGCAGTAAAATGGAAATTGAACTTCATTTTAACTACAATAAAAAATCAGTGGATTACCTAAGTTGTTCCGGAG
>JAXHUT010000368.1:0-3152 GCA_034189405.1 Chloroflexota bacterium | reverse complement strand
TAGCGCATCTGCATTTGTCTCTGAAAACAAAGGGTCAAACTCACCGCGAATAATCAGTGTGGGGAGGTTATGGTGGCTAAGCTTTTCTACCAACCCATCCTGAGATTTCTTCACCCATTTTGTCAGGTTTCGCAACGTGGAAAAATAAGCAGAACGTTGTCCATCGCTCCATACACGTTTATTCACCCGCCGATAAAGAAAATCCTTATCCTTTTGCGGCATCCCATCCAGATCGTGATATACACTATGAAGGGAATCAAACGCGCTTTCCGGGTTTTTCCGAAGCCTGGTATACAGCCATTCGCCTAATAATGGCACCCGCATTAATCGCAAGCTCATGTCTGACATCGGTTCCTTTTGTAAAAGCATGCCACCCACAAGAATCAACCCCAAGACCCGATCAGGGTGATCTATTGCAAATCCCTGTGCTAACATTCCACCCAGGGAACTTCCCATCAAAAACGCTTTCTTGACATCAAGCATCGTCAAAAAGTCATGTAGTGTATCAATAGTAAATTCCGGTGAATAATCTCGATTAAGTTTGTCGGAACGGCCAAAACCCGGTAAATCGATCGCTAATACATGATATTCTTCGGCGAGAGGATTGATAACGTGGCGCCAGGTGTCCGCTTCATCCCCCAAGCCATGGATCATGAGGATATGATTTGGCTTGCCAATTCCAGCTTCAAAATAAAATAGATTCAGTTGATTTCTCTCAAGAAATACTTTCTTCCCAAGCGTTTTAATCTCTGGCCAGGATTCCATTGGGCTTTGATATTTATCACTTTTCATTAAGACGTTTCCTTTTGGTAATTTTTTTCTTTATACGATCAATAGCCAGCCTCAATATCCACTTTATTTGGGATGGGTTCACCTCGGCTTGCTGCATTTAATAGATTTGCCAGGGCTTTTGCCCGTTGACTTTCAACTTCTTTTACCATGCCGCCGCGATGTGGACTGAGGACGAAATTTTCAAGTTCACCAAACGGTAAGTCTGCTGGCGGGGTATTCTTTCGGGCTTCTTGTGATCCTGGATAATTATACCAAACATCGCTGCCGGCACTGTGTAAATGACCGGATTTCAAAGCATTATAAAGCGCGTGTTGATTGACGATGGGACCTCGTCCAATGTTTATCAGGATGCTATCTTCAGGTAGAAGATTGATTTCGGTCTCACCAATCAGGTTTTCTGTCTCTTCTGTTAAGGGTAAGGCGATAAGTAAGACGTCAGCTTTTGGTAACAAGACGTGTAATTGGTCGTTGGAATAAATTTCTACATTTAAATTTCCGGAATAGGATTCTGGGTGTTTTTTAGTAGCAATCACTCCCATTCCCATACCAGAGCAGTATTCTGCCAGGGCTTGTCCAATCTCACCAAAGCCTAAAATTAATGCCGTACGACCCCGAAGCATGATCGCTTTTTGTGGGTCATAACGTGGGCGCCAATCGTTTTTACGCAATTTTTGATCAAGGGGAATCACATATTTTGCTGCAGCTAAAAGAAGCGCGAACCCTAGCTCAGCTGTGTTGTAATTATTGTGATGGAGATTATGAAGGCTGATATTGGGGTAGTCCGATAACACCTCTCTTGTCTTTTCGGGTATGCCTGCCCAGGGAATGACCACGGCTTTCAGGTTTGGACTTGCCTCCAACCATTCTCTTGACGGCGTCGGGTGGACGAGCACCTCATAATCAGCGTCGCTAGGGATACTGCTGCCGTTTGTGATCGTAATATCAGGTGCCATCAATGGTTTGAATTCGTTTGAATAATCCAGGAAGTCAAATTGATAAAAATGAACTTTTAATGCCATTAATATTATCCTTCTGCTGTGATCTTATATGTGCTGCTCTTAATATTCTACCTGTAACTCACGAACTTGATAAAAAGGTTTTGGCGAAAAATCATCAAAAACGAATTCAAGCTGCTAGGGTATTCCAATAAACGTTAATCTTTTCTTATTAATTTATTCATTGACACGAGGTGTTGCGGGGATTATAATAAATTCGCATTAAAATAAATATATTATAAAATCAATGATGTTTATAGATAAATTTCAAGAGTTCCAGGCGCCTATAGAAGATGACCCTGAAGGGAGACTTCAGGTCTAAAGTCGCGCACAGAACAAACCTTGAAATTGAGTTTATCAAAATTGATCGGGGTCACGTTCTGTGACCCTGATTTTTGTTTAATAAGATTTATTAACAAGGTGTATGAAAGGCAATAAAGAATGTTGGATTTTTTAGCAGAGCATTTGGGGTTTCTAATATTATTTGGAATAATTTCAATCACAATTTTGGTTTTAAGTTCAAATGTTGCGGTTAGGAAATTGACAGGATTAGCCGGCTATTTTCGTTTGTCAACAACTTTTATGGGGGTGACAGTTGTTTCAATTGCGACCAGTATTCCTGAAATTGCAGCACATTACACGGCTTCTTTTGGTATTTTAAGTGGTGCCCTTGATTTTGAGGTGAGCTCAGCAGTCGTATTGGGCGCGAACATCGGTTCAGACGTTGTACAGCAGACATTAATCATGGCAATCGTGGTTTTAATGGCTGGTGGATTGCGTTTCAAGCGATATTTTTTGTGGAAAAGTATGATCCCGATGATAATTACAACCATCATGTGTATTGTAATGGGTATGGACGGCATCTATTCTCGTGTTGACGGCTTGATCTTGTTTGGTTCATTTATTGGTTATATGTACTACCTTTACGCTGATGAACGTAAGCATTATAAAGAAGAGGATAACGGTTTCGGAAAAGAAGGTGAGACACCAGAAGGTGTTCCTCAAAACAGCAAAGATGCCTGGCGAGATGCATTAATCGCCTTGGTAGCGTTGTTGGTGACTGTTGGCAGCGCAATGCTTGCCTTACAGGCAACGGAAGTGGTTGTGGCCCGTACAGGAATCGGTGGTTCTCTCATAGGTGTGATGACCCTTGGTGTTGCTTCTGCGTTACCTGAACTGATAACAGCAATTACGGGTGTACATAACGGCGATAACGGTATTTCTTTAGGGACACTGATTGGCAGCAACATCACCAACCCCTTGGTTGCGATTGGGGGCGGTGCAATAATAAGCCGTTATTGGGTTCCTAGGCCGCTGGTTTTTTGGGATTTACCCTGGGAAACAATTACGGGGGCGTTATTGTGG
>JAXHUT010000367.1:0-2318 GCA_034189405.1 Chloroflexota bacterium | reverse complement strand
TGAAAGCACAAATTAAGCAAGATGCTGAAAATGCCGTCATGGCACTTGATGGCGTCGAATCGGTGGATATTACAATGGGCGCTCGGGTTCCTCAAGACGAAAAAATCAAAGAGTTATCTATTAAAAACATCATCGCCGTTGCTTCTGGCAAGGGTGGTGTTGGTAAGTCCACAGTTGCGGTCAATCTGGCGGTGGCATTAGCAAATTGTGGTGCCAGCGTTGGGCTGATGGATGCTGATATTTACGGACCGAATGTGCCAACCATGGTGGGCGTTGAAGGTTTGCCGCCGACCCCGCAAAATATGAAAATTCAACCAGCAATGGCATACGGCGTTAAGGTGATGTCGATTGGTTTTATGGTCACCCCCGGGCAGCCCTTGATTTGGCGCGGCCCCATGCTCCATTCCGCAATCAAACAATTCATAATGGATGTTGATTGGGGTGAGCTTGATTACCTGATTGTGGACCTGCCGCCTGGAACAGGGGATGTTCAGCTTTCTTTGATCCAGACCGTTCCCTTGAGCGGTGGTGTGGTTGTGACCATGCCCCAGCAAGTTTCCTTTGATGACGCTGCCCGTGCCGTATCCATGTTCAAAAAGATGGACGTCCCCATTTTAGGCATTATCGAAAATATGAGCTACCTTGAAATGGAAGATGGCACCAAGCGTCGAATTTTTGGTGAAGGCGGCGGAGAACAATTGGCACAAATGGCAGGGGCACCGCTTTTAAGCAATATCCCGATCGATGAGAATATTCGAGTTGGTAGCGATCAAGGTGATCCAGTGGTGATTGCAACGCCTGACTCTCCAGGAGCAATAGCAATGGAAGCCCTTGCCCAAGCCATTGCTGCTCGAATGAGTATGGAAATCTATCAATAATCCGCAGATTTCTTGCGTGTTATAATACGCTTATGACTCAAAGCAATATTATTGGTGTTCAGTTTGAAGAAGTAGGGAAGGTCTATTATTTTGATGCTTCCCGTTATCCCGATTTAAAGGCCGGAGATCCGGTTGTTGTCCGCACAAGCCGTGGACTTCAATTAGCAAATATTTCCCAGGTGAGGATTGATGAAGATAACCTGGATTTTAATTCATTTAAATCTGTTGAGCGACCAGCGACTCCCAGGGATTTATTACTGCGAAAAGCCCTGTCAATTCAGGAAGAAGAAGTCAAAGAGCAAATTCGAAGGTATTTCAACGAAAATGGTTTAAGCGGGGTGAAAGTAATTTCTGCGGAGTATTCACTGGATGGAAACCGCTTGTTTGTTTTAATTAACAGTGAATCCTCGGTCACGTACAATATCAAACGTGTCCATCAAGAAATCCAAGAAATGTTGAAAGATGTTCAGCTTGAAGTTCGTCAGATTGGCCCCAGGGATGCGGCAAAACTGATCAGGGGCATGGGCGCTTGCGGTTTGGAAACCAGGTGTTGTTCAAAATTCCTGACCGAATTTAGCTCGATATCCATTCGCATGGCGAAAACCCAGGACATTTCCCTGACACCCTCTGAAATCACGGGCATGTGTGGGCGGCTTCGATGCTGCTTGATGTATGAATATGATCAATATGTTGAGGCGATCAAAACTTTGCCGAAAAGAAAACGTAAAGTTCATACACCGATGGGAGAGGGAAGGGTGGTGCAAATTTTACCTTTGCGGCAGGCCGTGATTGTAGATATCCCTGAGATTGGACCCCGGCAATTCACCAAGGAAGAGCTTGATCACGCTGAAAAGGTCGCCAGGGGTGAAGCCGTTGAACCCCTTTCGGTTGATGAACCCAAGCATGGATACCACAAGAGTCGACCGAAAGATCATGATCGGGATTCAAAAGAATCGCCGCGAAATATAAGCAATAATCGCTCATCTCGAAAGCGGCGCGGTCGGTAATCCCAATATTAAAAAGACAAATAGAACGGATAAAAATTCCAGAAAAGGAATTTACAGCTTATGGATAATATTGAGGGGTGGGCAGGGCTAAAGGAAATCCTTATCATTTTAGCCCATCCAGATGATCCGGAATTTTTTCTTGGTGGGACGATTGCTCGCTGGATCAAAGCTGGGCACCTTGTTCGGTACTTGTTGTTAACAAAGGGGGACAAAGGGGCGATGGATGAAGCGCTTGATTTCGATTCCATTACGGAGACGCGAATTAACGAGCAAGAAAAGGCTGCAAAATCCCTTGGGGTTAAGTCGGTAAAATACCTTGATTATGAAGATGGTTACATCCTTCCGAATCTTGATTTGCGAAAGGCTATTGTCAGGGAAATCAGAAGGATACGTCCCGACATCCTGGCTACATGTGATCCTACCAATATTTTCC
>JAXHUT010000366.1:0-4783 GCA_034189405.1 Chloroflexota bacterium | reverse complement strand
TGTGCCTTTCAGGTAAATGGTTATCCAGGGCTTCCTCCACAGCATCCAGGGAGAGCAAATCCAGGTTTCCTAAAAGCGCACCCAACATGACCATATTGGTTGCTCGTTCACTGCCTAATTCCATCGCAATTTCATTAGCAGGGATGCTGACGACCTTGATATCCTTTCGCTGGACCTCCCTATTGACCATGGAAGCATTGACGACCAGCACACCGCCTTCCTTTACCAAGTCTTCAAATTTTTCTAGGGAAGGCAAATTCATCGCAATAACAGCTGTGGGTCGATTAACCAAAGGAGAACCAATCTCTTCATCCGAAACGACCACCGTACAGTTTGCCGTTCCACCGCGCATCTCAGGGCCATAAGAGGGAATCCAGGTCACTTCTTTTCCCTGATCCAGGGCTGTGTAGGACAATAATTGACCGGCAAACAAAACGCCTTGACCGCCAAAACCGGCAATAATCACTTCTTGTTGCATATCTGAACCTCCCTATATCTTAAGTTCCGCGACTGCGGGTGAGACTTTATAATCGCCTAATGGGTAGAACGGAAGCATGCGTTCCTCTATCCAATCACGAGACCCTGCTGCTGACATTCCCCAGTTGGTTGGGCAGGTCGACAGCAATTCAACCAGGGAAAACCCCAAATTATGTTTTTGGACTTCAAAGGCGGTCCGAATGGCTTTCTTTGCGCGTCTGATTTCACGGGAGGAATGCAAACTGCGCCGAACAACATACGCTGACCCTTCTAAAGTAGATAGCAGCTCTGCAGTTTGGATGGGGAAACCCTGGCGATCGGTGTCACGTCCAGTCGGTGAAGATGTTGTCTTCTGACCGGGCAGCGTAGTTGGCGCCATCTGTCCACCCGTCATGCCGTAATTGGCATTATTAATGAAGACCACGGTAATTTTCTCGCCACGGGAAGCTGCACCAACAATCTCACCCATGCCAATCGATGCCAAATCGCCATCACCCTGGTAGGTGAATACCGTGCGATCCGGATAAACCCGCTTGATACCCGTTGCCATAGCAGGCGCTCGTCCATGGGAAGCTTCCACAAAATCGATATTGAAATAGTTGTATGCAAAAACGGAACAACCCACAGAGGCGACACCAATCGTATTCCCCGCTATGCCCATTTCATCTAAAACTTCTGCAACAAGACGGTGGGCAACACCGTGGGTGCAGCCTGGACAATAGTGCGTTACAACAGGATCTAATGCATGAGGTCGTTCGTAAACAATCTTCGTAGGTACATCTGTCATTACCATTATTCTCTCCTTAACCTATCGTCTCTGATAATCTCGCAAGCCAGCGATCCTTGGGGTGTCCTTCCGTTGTGAGGGGGCCTTCTACAAGTCGCTTGATTTCCGTCAGGACCTCGTCCGGGTAGGGCATCACACCACCCATTCGCCCAAAAAATTCCACCGGTTTGCGTCCACGAACCACCAGGCGGACATCTTCCAACATTTGTCCGGCGTTCATCTCCACAACCAGGAAGGCTTTCACCCGATCCGTTAATTCATTCAGGATATCCTTCGGGAATGGCGCTACAGTGATTGGGCGCAGCAGCCCAACCTTAATGCCTTGTTCACGTGCGGCACGAACCGCTGAAAGAGAAATGCGACCCGCTGTGCCAAAACCAACCACCACGTATTCCGCATCCTCCAGATAATATTCCTTAAAGCGAACTTCGTTCTTTTCAATTTCCTGCCAACGTTTCATCAATCGCAGGTTCATGACTTCCTGCGCAGGCGGGTCCAGGTTTATTGAGGTAAGGATACGCTTTTCGCCGCCGTCGGTTCCTCTAACAGCCCAGTCAGGAATCTCGGTTTTAAGGGGTTGGAAAGGTGGCAATTCTGCCGGCTCCATCATTTGCCCAATGCTGCCATCCATTAATACAACTACAACATTACGGTATTTTTCCGCTAGGTCAAATGCTAATACCGTCAGATCAACGGCTTCCTGCACACTGGCTGGTGCCAATACCAGAAAGTGATAATCACCGTGACCACCGCCGTGGACGATCTGATTATAGTCCCCTTGCGCCGGGGCAATATTCCCCAACCCAGGGCCGCCCCGCACGACATCCACCAGTACTGCGGGGACTTCTGTCCCTGCAATGTAGGATAAGCCTTCCATCATTAAGCTCACACCTGGGCTGGAAGATGAGGTCATCGTACGTTTCCCGGTGCAAGCAGCGCCGTAAACCATGTTGATGGCGCCCAGCTCGCTTTCCGCCTGGACAAACGGTCGTCCAAGTTCGGGCATTCGTGCAGAGAGGTGCTCCAGTAATTCTGTTTGGGGGGTAATGGGGTAGCCAAAGTATGCTTCAAGACCGGCACGTAATGCTGCTTCGGCGACAGCAGTGTTACCTTTGATTAATTCTTTTGCCATCTTACGCCTCCGCCTTTTTTCTTTCATAACGATAAACGGTAATGGCTGCATCGGGGCAGACGACAGCACAAATACCACAGCCGGTGCAGGCATCAGGATTAACCATGTAAGCCGGGTGGTATCCCTTGGGTGTCAGCCGGTCCATATCCAGGGCCAATACATTAAATGGACAATCCGTCACACATAATTCACAAGCCTTGCAATGTAACTCGTTGACTTCGATATATCCCTTCGCGGGCATAAACGATCCTCCTTATTATGTTAACTGTTTTTGG
Organism: Chloroflexota bacterium; assembly: GCA_034189405.1. GTDB lineage: Bacteria > Chloroflexota > Anaerolineae > Anaerolineales > Anaerolineaceae > Brevifilum. The sequence continues at coordinate 2,112 of JAXHUT010000366.1, read as the reverse complement.
TGAGTCCTGCGTGTTGAATTGGTGAGTATTACAGGACAAGTATTTATAGTATACTCCAAAATAATCCGATCATAGTTTCAGATCGCCGCGTGTGTCATAATTTAGGCATGATTTCTGTTAGGTATTGGTTAGTAGGTATTGGTAAAGTCAGTGGTTGACAACAGGTAGCGCAGGGGCATATCGCAGTTAATTGTCAGGTGTTCTTTTGAGCATGGTGTTTATTTTTGGCGACTTTATTTTTGTCAACTAACACTACATGTTGCGTGTTTGTTAATAAAATGATGCACTACGAATTTGAGTGCACGCGCAATGAAAATAATTATTTTTATGCTCTTTGTGTTCTTTGTGTTCTTCGTGCCCTTCGTGTTTAATGTTTTTAAATTCTCTCAAGATACGATTTGATGTTTTGGTATCATTGATGATCATTAGTTATGGATAGAACATAGTAGGGCGGGATATGATCGCCTGCATGGAGCGCAGTGGAACACCTTCAGGTGCAAAGGAGGTACGACGTGGGGTCATCCCGCCGATTTTTTATAATCAGGGATCAGGTACCAGGTATCGGGTATTAAGTACAAAAGCTCCCTAGTCGCAATTGACCAATACCATATGGTTAGACAAGATTTAAATTGAAACCCATGTCATAAATGGTGCGGTGACCCTCACACCTTTTGGACTCTGCACCTAGAGTTTGCCGTTTTCCTCCAGGTAGGATCACACCACACTTTACGACTCATTTCTTGCAGATCAATTGTAACGTTGTTTTTGAGATGATCGATAAATAATGGTATTTAATAAGCTGAATCATTAAGGGTCTTAACCCAGTGGTAAAATCTAAACAATCATAAGAACACAGGAGATCAACCCATGCCCGAAGCTGTAATTGTTGATGCCTTACGCACACCTATCGGAAAACTTGGCGGCGCGCTCGCATCAATTCGCCCGGATGACCTGGCAGCATTGGTCGTCAAAGCCATTGTCGATAGAAACGACCTTGACCCCAGCCTGATTGAAGAGGTTTATTTGGGATGCGCCAACCAGGCTGGTGAGGATAACCGTGACGTCGCCAGGATGGCCGTTCTACTGTCGGGCTTGCCAGCATCCATCCCAGCTGTGACCTTTAACCGCCTGTGCGCATCCGGGCTGACAGCCATCAACACGGCTGCTCGGTCCATTCGAGCGGGTGACGGTGAAGTTTTTATCGCCGGGGGCGTTGAGAGCATGACTCGAGCGCCCTACGCCTTGCCAAAACCAGAACGCCTAGTTGGGAACCTGACCGCTTACGACACCACCCTTGGCTGGCGATTTGTCAACCCGCGTATAGCAGAAAAATTCAGCACCGAACCCCTGGGTATAACAGCAGAAAACATCGCCGCTTTGACCGGCATCAGCCGTGAAGCGCAGGACCGCTTTGCCTTAGCCAGTCATCAGCGGGCTGTCGCTGCCATTGATTCAGGCAAGTTCGCTGAGGAAATCTTCCCCGTATCGATCCCCCAACGGAAGGGTGACCCCCTGATCTTCGACACTGATGAACGCCCACGACGGGATACTTCATTTGAAGCGCTCCAGCGACTGCGTCCTGCCTTTAAAAGTGACGGGTCGGTCACAGCCGGAAACAGCTCCGGGTTGAATGATGGGGCATCTGCATTGCTGGTGATGGGTGAAGAAAAGGCAAAAGCTTTGGGATTAGAACCCCTGGTGCGCATTGTGAGTATGGCGGCTGCGGGTGTGCCGCCGCGCGTGATGGGGTTGGGGCCAATCCCTGCGACAGAAAAAGCCCTGGTGCGAGCAGGGCTTTCGATTGAAGATATTCAACTAGTGGAAGTCAACGAAGCGTTTGCTGTGCAAACGCTGGCTGTCATGGATGCCTTAAATTTGCCGCACGAAATCACCAATGTGAACGGCGGTGCCGTTGCCCTTGGTCATCCGCTAGGGTGCTCCGGGGCAAGGATTATGACCACCTTGATTCACGAGATGCGTCGCCGTGCTGAGACCGCGCCCCGCCCCTTCTACGGTTTGGCTTCTTTGTGCGTGGGCGTTGGTCAGGGTGAGACCACCATCGTCGAATGGGTGGATTGATCGAAAATTACGGACCTTCTTCATCAAGGGTAC
>JAXHUT010000365.1:0-8180 GCA_034189405.1 Chloroflexota bacterium | reverse complement strand
CCTTCATTATTGATAAGCGCCTGTGTGATAAGGTCAGACCGTGAAGGGTTGTGGAAAATCTGTGATTGATGGGTGATGCCAATCATTTCGAGCCATTTGTTAAGTTGGTGAGGCATAATAAATCTTGTTTACTCCTATAATATGGTGGGTTTCGTGTAGCTGTTTATTTATTAATTATCACGTAAGCCAGTATACCAGTATTTGATGACGTCTTTGGCTGGTTTGCCTGCTATGGAAGAGGTGAGATCGTCTGGCGTGCCCGCAGGCGCGTATCCGCGAATTGATATACCCGTGATCCATTCTCTACTTGCCGCAATGGGAAGAATTGCATTATAAATTTCAGCTTGCTCTATAAGGTCAAGTGAATACCCCGAAACCTCTTTCTTTAGAAAAAGACCGTCATTTTTACAGTCCTCACTAATAAGGTGACAGCCGTTTGTTGCCCCGTTCACAGATGGGTAGGCGAGGGCAAGGGTTACCGGTTTGAGGGTGCTTCGATAAACTTCATAGACAAGGTTGTCGATAGTCCTTGTAAATCCATAGGCGATTTGATCGAAAGAGGCATTTGTTCCATCGTACAGGGGGCTGTCTATGCTGATATAGATCTCATCGAAGGATTCAATAAATGGCGGTAATGGGTCCAGCTCAGTACCTGCATTTGATGCCCAGACGAGTTTACCCTGGTATTCTTTCCGTATCACTGCGATTAAATCCTGCCATTCGTCCTCAAACTGATCACCATCATTGAATAAATATCCATTGGCGAAGGTCGAAGGGAGCGGATTTCCGCCGATGATCAAATATTTAGATCCTGAAATTTCAGCGATTTTCGCATAGTTAAGTATGAAGCGTCGGTATGCATTAAACCATGCCTGTTGCCAGGCGTCACGCTCATTTGAGAATCCGCTTGAATCTTCATGATAAGTCAGGGGTTCCATTTGAGGGAATAGACTAACCTCGAATCCCTTTTCTTGGGCAGCTTCAATGTAGCCAATAAGCTCGTAATAGAATGGAGTTTTTCCAATTACAGGATGTAAAACCCCAAGGTTTCCGTTCTGAAACCATCGCGGTGAAAATACCAGCGTGCTGGCATTTATTTGCTGGATTTCTTCAAGTCCAATAGGAAGTCTTGTCGACCAAGCGGGCGTCATTTCCGGGCTAAATTCGATAATCGTTTTAAAGTCAACTGGTTTATATGGGAAAGGTATATGGTAAATATCTAAATAGGGTTCCTGGTTTGATTCTATCAACCAGGGGTCAACCGTGATCGTTTGGGTTATGGGTTGATCCTTTGGTTCAACCTGCGCCTCAGGGCTGATTAATGAGGTTGTTGTTGTAGAATCACATGCGCTTTCTAAACACACGCGATAAGTAATTGGGGAAGCCATTTCAAAAGGCGAGAAAAGGATGTAAAGATAATTTCCGTTGCCGATCGGCCACATTGGCAGGGGTTTCGTCCATTCATCAGTTTTGATCTGAATATATCTTTCCCCTGGTTGCCCAACCGTTGGGTGGACAAATGTTTCAAAAGAAATTGGTTCAAATACAGAGGTTCGCCATGTTTCAATTTGAAGTTCCAGGGAAAAATCGTGATCTGGAAGGATTAATTGCCTGATTTTTATTCCGCCATCTGTCTTTTGTTCCGCGTTCCAATAACCGTCCCCAAGGGTGAATTTAAATCGAAGATCTGTGCCGGCATATAAAGTCATTGTCTTGGTCAATTTGCCATCAGGTTGGGGGGTTAACAAAGGTAAGCGGTTGGTTTCAATACTCATTGCGCCTTGTAAATCTGAAAAAGTGTTCCCAAATTGCATCAGATTACCGGCAATATATATAGGTGCCCCTGAAGCTTCACCAGGCGGCGAAACGACAAAGGTAACCTCAACGGGATCATTTTGACTTAATTTTATTGTCGCAGGCGTCGTTCGATCAGAGACGATCACCGCTCCTTGTTGATGGGTTTGGTATTTGCCATCAATAGCATAAAACAGAACATTATGGGTTCCGACAGGTAAATCATCAAATACAAAAAAGCCATTTGCATCTGAAAAACTTGCAATGCCGCCTGCATTTATCAATATGTCGGGTATGGGATCACCGGTATCTTGATCAAACACTACCCCTTCAAAGCGTCCCTTTTCGTAATTTGTCTTATCATCTGCCCAGGAAAAGATGAGATCATCAACCGTAAGGTCGCCTTCCGCATAAATCATGCGATAACGAAAATCCTGGTCGCCCGGCTTGGTTTCTGGTAGGTTTTCCGTCCCAGTTTTTTCATAGCGATACTTGACAACCGACATCTTGGGGATCAAAAGGGTAGTGGTGTAGAGCAAAGGATCGCTTTCCGTCATTTGATAGGGTTGACGATTATGAGGTAAACCCGTGACCTCATCAAGAATCACGGTGCTGACTTTTTCTCCATCAGATAGGGGTTCGGGCAATATCGCATTGAATTCTACATTGATAAAAGGGGTTGAATACACTTCTAAACTTTGAGATTGATCTTGGCGAACAGTATTTTTTGTGGTTGGAAAATTGCAGCCGATAACGAACAAGGGTAGTATCAAAAGAAGGATCATTCTTCCAAAAAAACCGTTGTGTTTGAAAGGATGTCTATTGCTTCTCGTCATTTTCCTGTATGATCTCCATATTGAACTTGATCTCCTCCAGGTTATCGATGAAGCCGCCCAAAACACCATTAACAAATCTTGGTGACCCTTCAGCACCGTACAATTTTGCTAATTCCACTGCTTCGTTAATGACGACTTTTACAGGTGTATTTCTGTAAACCCCCATCTCCCATAGTCCAATTCTCAACAAATTGAGATCAATATAAGCAAGTTGGTTCAACGGCCATTCTGGTGCAAAATCAGCAATAAATTCGTCAAGAATTTTCTTGTATTTTGTTACTCCAGAGACAATTTGACTGATGAATATTTTATTGGAATTATCTATTTTCAAACGAAGGAAATGATCTTCAAGGACCTTTCCGGGTTTATGCCCGCTGATATCTACTTCATAAAGAACCTGTAAGGCGATACTCCGGGCTTTTGTGCGTGACTTCATGATAAATATCTTTGATTATTGTTATGCACTGAAATCGATGTCCATGATGTGGATATTGATACCACCAACCTCCATACCAACGATCTCCGAAATTGCTCTTGAAACCCGAGATTGTATCTCTCTTGATATATCACGAACGTTCATACCGCTAATTAAGACGACATATATCTCTGCAAAAACCATGTCATCTAAAATTTGAACTTTTACCCCCTCGAACTCCTCTTTTCCTAAGAAAGTTTTAAAGCTGCCTTTAACGCTTTCCATACGACTAACACCCTCGACACTGAGCGTGGTCAGTCGTGCGATTTTGTGTAATACTTCAGTTGAAATCGTGGTTTTTCCGACATCTTCTTGTGGTGCATAGTTATCCATAGACGCTCCCGTGAAACGGTAGAAATATTGGGCAATAAGAATTATAAACCAGAATCTTCCTCGGGTAATCTTCCGGAAATCCATAAAACCATCAGGATCAAGTCGTCCTGATCAAAGTCAAGATCGGGATGGTCTTTCTCGAAATCCTTAATAATTTTTTCAAATGAAAGTTCATCAGGCCATTTATTGAGAAAACCTTCATTCTCATTAAAATTCCTTTCCAGACTTAAATGGTCCCATTTTTCAGATTCAAGCCAAGATTTTACAATATTCGCAAAATCCGAATTAATCTTTGTCCATGCGGAAAGTGTAAATGGAACAACTTCATCCTTGTCCTCAAACGCTTTGATGTACGCATTGACCTGAAGCGTCAGTGGGGCACGCAGCGGGTTGCGAAATCCTAGAATATTGACATATTCCCTGAATGAATTCCCAAAAGAAATCTGATCTTCTTTTGGCAAAGTGTTGATGTTCTTAAGAATAGACTCTAAGGTTTTTCGCAAATATTCATCTTCAATGAAGACGTTAATCGCTTTAAATGGAAGGTATTCAATTTCAGTCATATTATGCTGCTTTCTGTAATTGTAATGATTAAGATATTAGATCGTTGTTTTTACTACCTGAATTATACTCAATATGGCGCTGATGGTGGTTTAAAAGACGTGGTTGTTATAAAAGCAAGGAAAAGTATTATCTTTCCCACATTATGCTGCTCTCCTTCGCGATGAGCACTTTTTGCAATGGAGTCAATAATCATGTTGGATAATTGCATCATGGCGGGTTGAAACCCATGCCTTAGAAGTTTAAAGTGTACGACATTGATGAAATTGTTAATATTGAATTGATTTTAAAAAAAGAGGCTATCCCTTACTTTTGGGGTAGCCCGAACAACTATTTACAATTGCAAAACGCATTAATGTGATTACGTCTCGTTTAACTTTTGAAGATGGTCACCATTTTTATTAACCTGCTAAAAGTCATCCTCGTCGTCCAATTCAAGATCCAGCAGATCATCGTCGGCATCTAACCAGATATCTTCATCTTCATCATCTTCTATCTCATCCCAATCGTCAATATCTTCTGAATCATCCCAATCTTCAATTTCAATATCCTGATCAGGCTTGTAGGTTTTGCATCCGATATCTGGATCCAATTCAATTGCAGCAGCACTGCAGTACTTTCCGTCAAGAAAAACGCAATCAAGATAATGGCAAAGAATTCGAGGCATAATTACTCCTGATTAAAATTTTATTGTGGTTACTCGGTCGAGATTTTACACTATAAATTTTAAATAGTAAAGGGCAAATCCGTGATTGATGGCAAGTTATCATTCTGTTTTAGCCCGGGCGCTGCCGTTTAGCTTCAAATACATTTTGCAGGTTTTCAAGCCTTGTCAAAACCCTGCTAAGTTGGGAGATACCTTGTACGCCTAATACAATTTTTATGACGGCTAAATGTTGATTCATTTTCATGTTCATGTCAATCAGGTTGATTGATTCATCGGCGATGACCTTTGATATATCACTCATCAGACCCTGTCGATCATAAGCTTTTATTTGTATGGGGACGGTGAACATTTTCCCAGGTTGACCCCAAGAGACTTGAACGAGGCGCTCTTTTTCAGTAACACGCAGAATATTAGGGCAGTCTTTTCGGTGAATGGTTGCTCCTCGACCTCGGGTAATGTATCCGATAATTTCATCACCCGGCATTGGATTGCAGCACTTTGCCATGGTTGTTGCAATACCCTTTAACCCCATCACTTTGACAGCGTCCGACGGAACGATGGTCGGTGGTGCCTCGACCAGATCAAAGGCTAATTCCGTATCAAGTTGTTCTTCTTCAATCTCCGCAAGTTTATTGACGACTCGACCTGATCCAATATCACCGCACCCAATGGCAACATACAGTTCATCCGTTGTTTTAACATTTAACGCCGGGAGGATTTCTTCTAGATTGACTGACTTGAGACCTAGCCGTTTAAATTCCTTTTCAAGGATGGCTTTCCCTTGTGCAAGGTTTGACTCCCGGTCTTGTTTTTTGAACCATTGTTTGATTTTTGAGCGAGCGCGGCTTGTGTGCACCAATCCTAAGGTTGCATTTAGCCAATCGCGAGATGGGCCGCCGCGTTTGGCAGTTAATATTTCAACTTGGTTACCGGTTTCCAAAACGTAGTCCAGGGAAACCAGTTTGCCATTGATTTTTGCGCCGCGACAACGATGTCCGATTTCAGTGTGGACGTGATACGCAAAATCAATCGGTGTGGACCCGGCAGGCAGATCGATAATGTCACCTTGAGGAGTCAGAACGTAAACACGGTCTTTAAAGACGTCAGATTTCCAACTGTCCACAAGATCATCAGCGTCCTCCTCCTCTTGCTGCCATGTAAATAAACTTCTTAGCCAGCTGATTTTTTGTTGATACGATTCATTGATGTTACTCAGGTCTTCTTTATAGCGCCAGTGTGCGGCAATACCGTATTCGGCACTTTCATGCATTTCTGAGGTACGGATTTGAACTTCCAAGGGTTTGCCATCATCAAAGATCACGGCAGTGTGTAAAGATTGATAATTGTTGTCTTTTTTTGCTGCGATATAATCATCAAATTCACCAGGTATGGGTCGCCATTTCATGTGAATGACGCCTAAGGCTTTATAACAAGTTGCTACATCCTCCACAATAAGCCGGACGCCCCGTAAATCCATCAACAATTCAAAGGGCTTTTCTTTTTGAACCATTTTTTTGTAGATGGAATAAATGTGTTTTGGCCTTCCCGAAATCTTTGCCTTGACTCCCTCTGCTTCAAGTTCTTTATGCAATCTATCAATGATTTCCTGGATCTGTTTTTCCCGATCTGCCCGTCGATTAGCTAATTTCTCGGCAATGCTTTTGTATTCTTTAGGGGCGACATACCTGAAGGAAAGATCCTCTAATTCCCATTTTATTTGCCAAATTCCCAATCGATTTGCCAAAGGCGCATAAATGTCGAGGGTTTCCTGGGCGATGCGTTTTTGTATATCTTCATTTTGATATGAAAGTGTACGCATGTTGTGAAGGCGGTCTGCTAGTTTGACCAGAACCACGCGTATATCATCACTCATTGCGAGGAAGGTCTTTCGCAGAGTCTCTGCAATCTCGTCTTCTCGTACTTTTCGATGCGGCGTATGCTCTTCAGGCGTCTCAAGGATTTTCGCGTGTTGATCACCACGAAGAAGATTGGGGAGGTGGGTTAATTTGGTAACACCTTCCACTAGTGAGGCGACTTCTTGGTTGAACTCTTTTTGAATGTACTCAAGGGTGATGTCCGTGTCTTCGACGACATCATGCAATAATGCAGTGATGATTAACTCTGGGTGAACGGTCATTTCCGCCAAAATAGATGCAACAGCAACACAATGCGAGATATAGGGTAAGCCGCTCGCGAGTGTTTGCCCTTCATGGGCTTTCTGCGCAATTTGATAGGCTTTTTTTATTTGTTCTATATCAAATGCGGAATAATATTTTGGTAATTTTTCCAGAAATTGTTCAAGTTGCATCGCGTGTTTGCTTTCATCGCGTGAATTTATGAGTTACGCCAACCTTGATTTTATCTCATTAATCAAGTCAAGGCCCGGTGTGTAGTGAATCGTTTGAATTCCTAAAGAATTTGCCGCCTCGATGTTTTCAATAAAATCATCCACAAAGAGAATATTTTCAAAATTACAATCCAGGGTGTCCGCTAAAATTTGATAAATTTTTGGATCTGGTTTTGCAATACCAAGCTCCGCAGATACCAGGATATGGTCAACAGTTTCACCTTCACTGATGCCATAATTCTCAGCGAGCATTGTTTTGAGGTTATTCCACGCATTACTTAATATTGCGGTTTTGTAGGCAGGTCTGCATGATTTCAAGAAATCAATTAAAGCATGATCGATATAATCTCCGGCCCAGAATTTTTCTTTAAATAGGACCAATTCATCTTCAGAGAGGGACAATTCATCAGCGACAAAGTCCCAAATTTTGCTGGAATCAACCTGACCAACACTTGCTGATTGTGAGACTGCCGATTCAAAAACCAGTGAATGAACACTGTCTTCAGGAAGATTGTATTTTTTTTCAAGCGCTCTGCGGCCAGTATGATCTCGCGTACGAATGATTACGCCGCCAAAATCAAGAACAACTGCGTTTACCATTACTTTAGCCTTTCCTCGATATCGAAATTTCGATGGTACGATAGTTTGTTTAAAATTACCTGATCGACATTATCCAGTTTACCCAATACCTGATGTGTTAAGAGTTGTCCTACGCCCGGCCCAAGCATAAAGCCCTGGCCGCACATACCAACGGCTAAAAGGTATCCTTCAAGTCCATCCACTTTCCCGATAATCGGGGATCCATCCGGTGTCATCGGATAAGTCCCACGCCAAACTCTTCGAACACGGATGTATTTCAAGACGGGCATCAGTTCTATCAATCTGCGAGCTGCCCTGGGTAGGAAATCACTTGAGGCAATCGTGTGCGTCCCCCAAATTGGGGGATCAGGCGTCATACAAAAAATTATTTTTCCGGTAGGATGTTGGTAGAAATAGAAGTTTGCTGATCCAGGATACGCACGCATATCTACAATCATCGGTTTGAAAATTCGTGCGACCGGTTCCGTGATAGCTGCTTCATGTGAATCGGGTTCAACAGGAACTTCCAAACCTATTTTCGCTGATAGGGGCTTTGCCCATCCGCCTGCGGCATTAATCACATACTGG
>JAXHUT010000364.1:0-2563 GCA_034189405.1 Chloroflexota bacterium | reverse complement strand
GTTGGTGCGCATCTGTTTGAATTCATGGAACCATGCTTCATGAAAACTGGCGCGTAAAGCTTCCAGTGTGGTCGGCGTGGTCTCACGCAAGTTCAACGTCTGTGCAAGCATCATCACATCTTCCGGTTTGATATCCGATTCAGCAATTTCCAGGGTGTAATCGGGTGTTTTCCCACGAATGGTTGCCCCACGTCCCAGCCCGACCATACGCACCTTGGATGGGAATTTACCCTTCAAACCCGGCACGCGCATGCCGGTGTCCGAAGCGGTATCATCCGGCCCATACTCGTTATGCATATCAAAGATCAACACAGCGGTCTTATCCCGTTTGATCAACCCGGCAAGTATCACACGGGTCAAGAAGGACTTACCCGTACCGGTCGCGCCAAAGATTCCAGACGAGCGCTGGACCAACTTGTCCAAATTCACACAAACAGGGTGCCCGCCTTCAATGGTGTCCCCTATACGAAAGAAAGCCTTCTCGCCCTCTTTTCCAAAAATCTCGGCAATATCCCCGGCGTGTGCCAAACGTACCTCGGCATGGTGCTGCGGTACAGTCTTAACCGGTTCAGGGTGTATCTCTTCCTCCATCACCTTCTGAAACCATGCCTGGTAAGCTTCCAGATCTTCATCCATATCCGGTCCCTGTTCCATCATCAGCGCTGCCATGACTTCGAGGTTGGTATACAGGGTTTGCCCATGGAGTAGTTTCGCCAACTGAGGGGGCAGCCGGGTCTCTGTTTGTTCATCGGCAAATCGCGGATCCGTGGACCCAAGCTGCAGATCCGTCACCAAACCGTAGAATAACCAGTTTCCGCTTTCAACCACCACAAAGGCGCCTTCCTGCACCCTTTGGGCGGGGACGGTCAAACGAGCCTGTAAATTTGCCTTCAGCCCGCCGCCAACGATATAACCAATCGATTTTTGTGATTCCTCTGAAGAGGATGCCCTTTGTTCACTCATATCACTGCCATTCATATCTAATTGTGAATTAAACATTTTAAATCTCACTGACTGCACTGAGGATGTTGATCAAACCCTGGTAATCATCCCGCATCAAGGTAATCAATTCTCCCATAGCCTGTTGATACCAGGCTTCATTTCCGGCATCCACCTGGGCTGCCCGAGCCTGACGTAAATGGGCTGCCAGGAGTTCCTCAATCGGTTTGTCCTGATCCCGTAAAATATGGCGAAAATAGCCGAAGCGACCTTCCCCGGTAAAGCTTGCCACCTCACCCGGGCTGCATAGAAAAATAGCATCTAGGCTTAAAGGCGGTCTTGGCGGCAGCAGGTGGAAAATGCGTCTGCCCTGTGCATAACCAAGGGTCAAAACACCGATTTCAACGGGTACATTTCGGTTTTCGCGGTTGTCCTTCAAAACTTCTTCGGGTACGTCCTGGGCAGTGATCAGCTGGCGCACCAAACCATCATCCTCAATATGAATGTCATAGATCACCCCGTAAACCTGGTACTGTGCTTCCAGGGGCACCCGTACCATGGCGCCAAAACTTGGCGCATTCAACTGATTCACCTTGCAGCCAACGACAAACCCGGTTGTGCCAGAGCGCAGCAAACGGCCAATCTCAATTTCACTCATCCCAGATACCTCGTTTTCGTCCTGTCTAAAACCTTGTGATATTGTTTGTTTGATTTCTCATTCACGGGGATACCGCGTCGGTCAAATTCTGCCACGATCATCTCTTCCACATGCTGATGTTCTGGCAGGGTCACCACGGCAACCTCATGCGCCCTGTGTAAAATATAGGGATAGGGGCGTGAGCCCATGATGCATGATTGTTCGGTCAGCACAGCCTGTAAAACACCAACCAGTTCATGGTCACGAGCCACCCAGGCAGGGATTTCCACACGGACTAAATGGGGTTTGCCAGGTTTTCCGACATTCAAATAAAAGAAATGTAAAGCCAGATCGCCCTTAAAACGGCGCGCTGTGTCAGAGTAGATGGCAAAAATGGCGGAGCGATCCCCCGGGTTGACCAGCAAATCTGACAAGAGGTTGACGTCATTCACCCCAGCAAATTTTCTTTGGCGCTGATTATAGGCTTCTAAATCTTCATCACGCATCTCTACCAATTCCAACATCTGCCCAATCAAACTGCTGCCCGGCTTATCGACATAACCCAGGGTCATTAATCCCTGTTGATGCAAACGTTTTAATACCCCGAGATAGCGATCGAGTGTCTTCTCAAATTCCTTTGTCGCTTGCGATTCCCGATACAATTCAAGGGGGCCGTCCGTCATGGAGATAGCCGGCAAAAGGAGATTCTCTGCCAGGTCAGCCAGGGCTTCTCGTTCTCGCAAATCTCGTTTGAGGGCAACCATCCCCTCGGAGATCAAAACACCAGAAGGCGTGAACAGCGAATCATAATCCAGAAGCTGACTCTGCGTATAAATTTCCGGTGTCATACCTGAGCCGCGCACCATTTTGATCAGCCCGACATTGATCACACAAAAAGCGACCCGGGCATGCCGGCTGGGATTAATTTGCGATCCATCCGCAGCCATCACCGTAAATTTTTCCGGTAGATCAGCTATGGGAACAACC
>JAXHUT010000363.1:0-9087 GCA_034189405.1 Chloroflexota bacterium | reverse complement strand
TTAATTCTCACTACCCGGGTGGAGGTCTATGTCTACCTTATTAATAAAAAATATCGAGGTATTGGTCACCATGGACGACCAGCGTCGAGAGCTAAAAAATGCCGCGCTGTACATCAAAGACGGTTTTATTCAGGCAATCGGCGACGAAAAGGACTTGCCCAAAAATGCTGATCAGGTTCTGGACCTAAGCGGGCACATCGTTTTCCCCGGTTTGGTTAACACCCATCACCATTTTTACCAGACCCTGACCCGCGCCGTCCCCAAAGCTCAGGATGCCAACTTGTTCAACTGGCTGGTGACGCTTTATCCCATTTGGGCACGGATGACCCCCGAGGATATCCGCATCTCAACCCAAACAGCTTTAACAGAATTGGCACTTTCAGGCTGCACTACCGCTTCTGACCACCTGTATTTATTCCCAAACGGCTCAAAATTAGATGACGAAATCCATGCCGCAGCTGAAGTTGGCTTGCGATTGCATGCATCCCGAGGCTCGATGAGCCTGGGCGAATCCCAGGGCGGCTTGCCCCCGGACAGCGTCGTTGATACAGAAGAACACATCCTCAAAGACAGCCAGCGATTGATTGAAACCTATCATGATCCCAATCCCGGTTCTATGGTGCAAATTGTCCTGGCGCCTTGTTCACCCTTCAGCGTGACCACAGCGTTGATGCGGCAGTCAGCGGATTTGGCACGGGAATACGACGTGCAATTGCATACCCACCTTGCAGAAACCCAGGATGAAGAGGATTTTTGCATCGACATGTTTGGTCATCGCCCGGTTGCCTATATGCAGGAGGTCAATTGGATTGGGCAGGATGTGTGGTTTGCCCACAGCGTGCATGTCAATCATGAAGAGATTCAGCTTTATGCGGATACGGGCTGCGGCATCGCCCATTGCCCTGGGTCCAATATGCGTCTTGGCTCCGGCATTGCCCCCATCCTTGAAATGCTCTCAAAGGGTGTTGATGTCGGGATTGGCGTGGACGGCTCTGCCAGCAACGACAGCTCTCACCTGCTTGGAGAAACCCGCTTGGCAATGCTTCTCTCACGTGTCGGTGCCGGGTTGAGCGGCGCATCACGTTCCGGTGAAGCCGCGCCCCCGCTGATGAGTACACGACAAGCCCTCGAGATGGCGACCCTCGGCGGTGCACGCGTTTTAGGGCGTGAGGATATCGGCTCATTGGAAGTCGGCAAATGTGCGGATCTGGTTGCCATCAACCTCAATCGCGTTGATTATGCTGGCGCCTTGCATGACCCGGTAGCAGCCGCATTATTCTGCACCCCGCAAAATGTAGATTTGAATATTGTGGGCGGAAAGATGGTTGTGAAAGATGGTCGGATGGTCAATATCGACGAAAAACAACTTGTACACAAACATAATCTTGCTGCTCAAAGATTGCTAAACGGATAATATATTTAATGACCAAACCTGTTTCAACCTATCAACGCTTGCAGAATGATCTGAGTGACATCATTCATGATGCCCCCAAGGGAACAAAACTTCCTTCTGAACCAGATCTCGCTAAAAAACTTGGTGTGTCCCGGGCAACACTGCGCGAAGCAATGCGTACTTTTGAAAGCCAGGGTCTGCTCAGGCGCCGGCAGGGTTTGGGCACCTTTGTCCATGGCCCCTCCCAGGTGATTGAATCCGGTCTCGAAGTATTGGAGAGTATTGAAACCCAGGCAGAAAAAATCGGCCTGGAGGTCACGATGGGAAATTGCCAAATCTCTCATATTAAAACAACACCAGAGCAGTCTGAAAAACTGGGTATCGCTGCTGACAGCCCTTTACTTCAAATCAACAGGGTGATCCTGGTAGATAATGCACCTGCTGCTTACTTAATTGACATATTGCCAGAAGGGATACTTTCCCCGGAAATCCTTAAAAATAAATTCACCGGATCGGTGCTCGACCTGCTGATCACGAATGGAGAACCGTCGCTTGCAATTTCTAAAACAGAGATCAGTGCTACACATGCACCCAGCGAAGTTGCCAAAGCCCTCGATGTCCAGCGCGGCGATACCCTTCTTTTGCTCAATGCCATTTTGTATGATCAGGAAGGTGCACCTGTGGACCTGTCGCACAGTTATTTTTTACCAGGCAATTTCCGCCTGCATATCATTCGTAAAATAGGCGGCGTTAATTCATGAATTGACACGCCATATTTGTTAACCAACCTATCTATCAAAAGGAGTATCTTAAAAATGCGTAGTTTTCTTGGTCGTGACATACTTTCATTAAAAGATTTCGAACGGAACGAATTCTTCCGGGTTTTCGAAATTGCAGAACAACTTGAGCCTATTGCCAGAAATCGGCAAAATGCAGACTTACTCAAAGGCAAGACCCTTGTAACCGCCTTCTATCAACCCAGCACCCGCACCCGCCTGGCACATGAAGCCGGGATGATCCGCCTGGGTGGACAGGTGACCGGTTTTGCTGATGCAAAAATGACTCGCGCCGGTGACTTCTACCAGGAATCGATTAAAGACACTGTCAAAATGCTTGAATTCTATGGCGATGTTATTGTTATGCGCCACTTCCAGCAAGGCGCACCGCACGAAGCCGCAAAATGGGCAAGCATCCCCGTGATCAACGGCGGCGACGGCTGGGGAGAACATCCCACCCAGATCCTGACAGACCTCTACACCGTTTACCGTGAAAAGGGTCGCATTGATGGCTTACGCTGGTTGGCAGTTGGCGACATGCGCATGCGCACCATGCACTCCCTCGCTTTCGGCCTGACCCAGTTCGACTGCCCAATCACCTTCGTATCGCCTCCAGGGATGTCCCTTACGGACGACTTCAAAAAGGAACTTGATCAATACAGCCTGGACTACAAGGTTGCCGAGCATGTTGAACAAGCCATTGCCGATGCCGATGTGATCCTTGTCGAGCCCGTGGTTCAACCCGACTACACCAAATCCCGTGACGAGCGTGATGGCGATGTGGGCATGACACCTGCCAATTACAAGATCACCCGTGATCTTCTTGCCAATAAAGCTAAATCAGATGCCATCTTGCTACACTCACTACCCCGCATGGATGAGATTCCTCCAGATGTCGATATAACCAAATGGTCCCGCTACTGGCAGGAAGCCTTTAACGGCGTTGTAATGCGAATGGCTCTTCTGGCCTTAGTGCTGGGCGCAACAGAGTAGGAATTCAAAATTAATTAAATCAAGGTCGCTGCCACAGCTAAAATTTTGGCGGCGACCTGAAAAACAAAAGGAGAACACCTATGATTACCGGTTTACGTGGACGCGACCTGATCAGTGACCTGGACTTCAGCAAAGAAGAAGTCGAAACGGTTCTTGACGTCGCTTTCGACATGAAAATGAAACGTGCTCTGGGACAGCCCCATGCTTATTTAAGGGATAAAGTCCTGGGCATGTTGTTCTTTTTCTCAAGCACACGCACACGCTGCAGTTTTGAGGCTGGTATGGCGCAATTAGGCGGGCATGCAGCTTTCATTGAATCAAAATCCACCCAGATTTCGCATGGTGATACCGAAAAGGAAATTGGCGAGATCCTTGGGCGCTATTTTGACGGTCTTGCCATCCGTCACTGCGACTGGGGTGTCGGCAACCGCTATCTCAACCTGGTTGCCAGTGCTTCTCGTGTGCCCGTTTTGAACATGCAATGCGATAACTACCACCCCCACCAATGCCTTGCTGACCTGATGACTATCTGGGAAAAGAAGGGTCGAGATCTGCGCGGGAAGAAAATTGTCGTATCCTGGGCTTATGCAGCCTCTTATTCAAAACCGATCTCGGTGCCGCAATCCCTGATTTTGCAAATGCCCCGCTTTGGGATGGATGTCACACTGGCACACCCGCCAGAGTTTAAGTTGATGCCTGAAATTATGGATCAGGCACGTGAACAAGCCCGCAAGTATAAAACTGGCTTTGAGGTTGTGGACAGCATGGAAGAAGGCTTTAAAGATGCTGATGTCGTTTATGCTAAATCCTGGGGTCCATTGGTCAAAACCGATGATCCGGATGAAATAACAAAGATCACCCAGAAATACGAGAGCTGGATCACCGATGAGCAAAAGTTGGCTTTGGCAAAAGAAGATGCTATTTATATGCACCCCTTACCAGCAGACCGCAATATTGAAGTGACCGATGGCGTCATCGATGGACCTCATTCTGTCGTCTTTGACGAAGCAGAAAATCGCCTGCACGCACAAAAAGCTGTCATGGCATTGACCATGGCTTAAACCCATTTATATTTTCAAGGAGATTTTACAAGTATGGAGAAAAAAGGAATAGCCGTTGTTGCCGTTGGCGGCAACGCATTAATCAAAGATAAAGCACATCAAACCGTTCAGGATCAGTACAATTGTGCCAAGGACACCATGAAGCACATTGTGGATATGATCGAAAAGGGTTGGGACGTAGCAATTTCCCACGGCAATGGCCCCCAGGTAGGTTTTATCCTTCGCCGCTCTGAGCTGGCCAAACACGAACTTCATGAAGTACCCCTGGATTACTGCGGTGCAGACAGCCAGGGCGCCATCGGGTATATGTTCCAGCAAGCGCTCCATAATGAATTCAAAAGCCGCGGGATCGACAAGGTTGCCGCCACCGTGGTCACCCAAACCGTTGTGGATAAGAACGACCCTGCCTTCCAAAAGCCCTCAAAACCCATCGGAACTTTTATGGACGAAACAGATGCAAAATACCGTGCAGAAAAAGATGGCTGGACGGTTGTCGAAGACGCCGGTCGAGGTTGGCGTCGGGTGGTGCCATCTCCCAGACCGATCAGGATCGTGGAAGCTGAAGCCATCCATACCCTGCTGAAAGCAGGCTTCAGCGCAGTGGGTGTTGGCGGCGGTGGAATCCCCGTCATCGAAGATGAAAACGGAAATTTGATCGGCGTAGAAGCCGTTATTGACAAAGATTTTGGGTCAGCTCTCCTGGCAAAGATGATCGATGCAGATCTGTTTGTCATCAGCACAGCGGTTGAAAAAGTCGCAATCAATTTCAACAAGCCAAACCAGGTATTTTTAGACAAAATGACCCTTGCCGAGGCAAAACAATACATTAAAGAAGGCCATTTTGCGCCCGGAAGCATGCTCCCCAAGATCCAGGCGATTATCCAATACCTGGAAAATGGCGGCAAAGAAGCCTTGATTACCGATCCCGAGCACATTGGTGAAGCCCTTGAAGGCAAGACCGGCACTTGGATTCTCCCGTAAATACTTAACCACCGAAAGGGCTGCTAAATCTACAATAGCAGCCCTTTATCTTTACAAAATCAAAATCTATGATTGGGAAGTGATATGAAACACAAATTTTCTCACTATGAATGTTCAATCTGCGGAGCAGACTACAGTCCCGATGCGGTAACCTATACCTGCCCCAAAGATGGCGGTAACCTGAACGTGATTCTTGATTACAAGATGTTGAAGCAAAACTTCACCCCGGATAAGTTTATGGACATCCCTGAAGCCTCGCTGTGGCGCTACATCAATTTACTCCCTGTGGACGACCCGGGAGGCTTTGCCACGCCCTTGCACCGGGCTGGCTGGACGCCTGTTTACCAACCCAAACGATTAGCAAAAAAGCTCGGTTTAAAGCATCTCTGGATCAAGGATGAAAGCCCCAATCCAACAGCCTCCTTCAAAGATCGCGCCAGCGCGATTGTCGTTGCCAGGGCACAGGAAATGGGTGCAGAGATGATTGTGACAGCATCCACCGGGAATGCCGGCGCTGCCTTGGCGGGCATGGCTGCGGCAATCGGGGCAAATGCTGTCATTTTTGCCCCAAAAACTGCCCCACCTGCAAAAATAGCCCAATTGATCGTCTTTGGTGCGCAGGTGCTGCTTATTGATGGGAATTACGACCAGGCTTTTGACCTCAGCGTTGAAGCCACTCAGACCTTTGGCTGGTACAACCGAAATACAGGCTACAATCCCTTTACGGCTGAAGGCAAGAAGACGGCAGCTTTTGAAATCTGGGAGCAGGTTATCAAGCAGATGCCGAAAAAAGAAAAACCGCTGACAGTTTTTATCTCTGTGGGGGATGGCAACATCATCTCGGGTATCCATAAAGGATTTAAGGACTTGCATGCTCTGGGTTGGCTGCCGAGTATCCCCCGGATTATTGGCGTGCAATCTGAAGGCTCCGCTGCAATTGCCAACATCTTTCACCAGGGTGGTGAAGATATCAAACCTGTTCGGGCGGACACACTGGCAGACAGCATCTCCGTTGACATGCCCCGGGATGGCGTGCGTGCCCTCAGGGCTTCCCGCGAGACGGGCGGCACCTACATCACTGTAGCCGACAGTGCAATTCTCAAAGCAATTGCTGAACTCGGACAGGTAGGAATCTTCGCCGAACCTGCAGCATCAACAGCCTATGCTGGTTTGGTCAAAGCGCTTGATGAATCGATTGTTCAGCCCGATGATCCAGTATTGGTGTTGAGCACAGGCAGCGGACTCAAGGACGTCAAAGCCGCCATGCAAGCTGTAGGCGAAGCCCCGGTGATCGAACCCAGTATAGAGGCTGTTAAAAAGGCGTTCCAATGACAAAACCAATTTTTTCTATCATTGCCCCAATTTACAATGAGCTGGAGAATATCCCCGAACTTTATCCGCGTCTCAGGGATGTTATGGACCAAACCGGGGAACCCTGGGAATTGATCCTGGTGGATGACGGCTCAACCGACGGGTCAACAGAAGTCATTCGCAAACTGGCGGATAATGACCCCCGGGTCCGCCCGGTCATATTCGCCCGAAACTTTGGGCATCAAATTGCAGTCACCGCGGGCATTGATTACAGTCGTGGGGAGGCTGTTGTGATCATTGATGCCGACCTGCAGGATCCGCCCGAGATTATCTTGGATTTGATTAATAAATGGCGTGAAGGTTACGAGGTTGTCTATGCGGTTCGCGAAGAACGTGAAGGCGAATCCTGGTTCAAGCGAACCACAGCTTCTCTCTTTTATCGCTTGATCTTCAAAATTACCGATGTAAATATCCCATTAGATACGGGTGACTTCCGCTTGATGGACAAAAAAGTGGTGGCAGTCATGAAGCAAATGCGTGAAAAGCATCGCTTCTTGCGCGGCATGTCCGCCTGGGTTGGTTTTAAACAAATTGGCGTCAAATATAAAAGAAAGCCGCGCTATGCGGGTGAGACCAAGTATCCCCTGAACAAGATGATCAAGCTGGCATTGAACGCCATCACCAGTTTTTCCTACTTCCCCCTTCAGCTGGCAACCTATATCGGTTTTATAGCGGCTGGATTGAGCGTTCTGGCGATCCCGATCGTGGCGATCCTGCGCTTAACAACCGGCACAGTTCTGCTTGGCCAGGCGACCACCTTGATCATCGTGCTGTTTTTGGGGGGCGTGCAGTTGATCGCCCTGGGCATCATAGGCGAATACATCGGTCGTATCTATGATGAAGCTAAGGGAAGACCTTTGTATATTGTTGCCGAAGCGCCTGAAAAACCCGGAGATAAAGAATAACACTCGAATAAATTAGAGCCTTACAAAAATTTAAAACAAATCTATACTATTTTACAAGTTATCAAGGAGAAAGCAATGACTAAAATCGACTTAACGGTACACCCGGATCGTCTAGAGCGAACCGTCAAACGAGCTCGAGAGCGCAACATCATCATCCCCACCTTTGAACAGCAGCTGGATCCGAGTAAGGTCCCGGCAAAAATCAAAGAGGAGCTCAAAGACATTGGCTTGTGGGATTTACATCCACGCAACCTATTCCGCATCACCTGGCACAACGAGCCCAAACCCCACGGCGGCCTTTTCGGAGGATTGAACTACATGGAATTCCCCAGAAGCCTGACCGGGACACCCGCCCGAATTGTCGCCCTTGAAGGCAAGTGGATGCCAACGGGTTCACACAAGGTTGGTGCTGCTTTTGGATGTCTTGTTCCACGACTGGTGACGGGGCAATTTGACCCAACACAACAAAAGGCTGTTTGGCCTTCTACCGGGAATTACTGCCGCGGCGGTGCCTACGACTCAGCCTTACTGGCTTGCGAATCCATCGCTATTTTACCCGAAGAAATGAGCCAGGAGCGCTTTGACTGGCTTGCGAGCATTGCTGGCGAAGTGATCAAAACACCTGGTTCTGAATCAAATGTTAAAGAAATTTTCGATAAGTGCTGGGAATTGCGAGCAAGCGGAGAAGATTTAATGATCTTCAACCAGTTCGATGAATTTGGAAACCACCTCTGGCACTATTACCTAACTGGAAAAGCCATCGAACGGATGTTTAATGAGATTGCTGGACCAAAGGACAGCTATTGGGGTGTTGTATCCGCTACCGGTTCCGCCGGTACAATTGCAGCAGGGGATTATTTGAAAAAGGTCTTCCCGGACAGTCATGTTGTCGCCTCGGAAGCTGTGCAATGCCCGACGCTTTTATACAATGGATTCGGTGCGCACCGCATTGAGGGCATCGGCGATAAACACGTCCCGTGGATCCATAACGCTCGAAATACAGATACCGTGGTTGCAATTGATGACAACGCTGTTGTCAACCTCGCCCGTCTTTTTAATGAGCCAGAAGGTCATGCTCATTTAGTCAAATCCGGTGTTCCCGAGGAAATTGTAGAGAAACTGGATCTTTTGGGTTTCTCCAGTATTTCAAACGTTTTGTCAGCCATCAAAGCTGCGAAATATTACGAACTGTCTGAAAATGACGTTGTCGTCACCATGCTGACTGACTCCATGGAGCTTTACCAGAGCCGTTTGCATGAAATGCGGCAGGAAATGGGCGATTATTCTGAAAAGCAAGCAGCAGTCGATGATGCTCGCTGGTTGAAGGGTATTGGAACCGATCATCTTGAAGACCTGACCTACATGGCGCAAAAACGCACCCACAACCTCAAGTATTACACCTGGGTGGAACAGCAAGGCAAGACCTACGAAGAGATCCAGGCACAGTGGTATCAGCGTGATTACTGGACCGAGCTGCAAGAACAAGTTCCTGAAATCGATGAGAAGATTGTGGAATTTAACGAAAGAGTAGGGTTGCTGTAAAAGATTAATGACGTTACAAAAAAAAAGAACTTTAACAACCAAATACCCATTTTTGAACCCCGAAA
>JAXHUT010000362.1:0-3818 GCA_034189405.1 Chloroflexota bacterium | reverse complement strand
CTTTAGCATCCCTGAAACTTTAATGGGTGAAAGCAGAATCGCAATACGTCTCCAATCTACCATCGGTGGGTACTATGCCTATAATTGGTTTTATAACGCAAGCACGCCATAACAGGCCCCTGGATAAATATTGTAACTTTTACGCTATTAATAAATCTCCTAAAAAAAGACCTCACTGTAAAAAAGAGTAGCATTATGTGGGGTCTTCCCATTATTCAGGCATTTTTCCAGGAAACCCATTAATAAATTGTAAAACTTCGGATAAATCCCCCATATATCTGGTCTCTCACCTTGTAATGTGGTAAGATGCAGTCGAGGTAAATGATATATGGACAATAAAATTACAATCATAGAAGGTCCAACCCCAAATTTTAACTCCGTTGAAACAGACTTTATTATGGGTATTAACGGATGGACGGCAGGTCTGAGTGAAGGTCCATACCTTTATGATACCGCCAAGACAATCTTGCGAACATTCAACGGCGCTGCTTTAATTGAACGTTGTCACAAAGCATGGACGCACAAAACGACCATGTTCCTTGAATATCGCGATCCAATCGGCATGAAAAAAGAGGTTCCGATTGTCGCTGCTCGAGCCCTAGACGCTGAGGATGGCGATTTGCTGGTTTTGTGGGTTCGAAAAGATCCCGAAGAAGACCAGGAAGCAGATATCGACATCGACTTTGATGATATGGATAACGACTGGTAATCCAACTCCACTCTATTTAAGATGAAAGCGCCCATCAGGGCGCTTTTTTGATTCTGTGATACTCCAGGAGGGACTCGAACCCCCAACCTAGGCGTTAGGAGTGCCTTGCTCTATCCATTTGAGCTACTGGAGCTTGAGTCACCTTGAATTATAGCACACGTCATGGCAAAACAGTCCATGGGTTCAGGAAACCACCCAGGTATCGCACTTCAAAGTGTAAATGGGGACCCGTTGAGTTGCCGGTTGATCCTGCATAACCAATAACCTGCCCCTCTACAGCATTAGAACCACAAGAAACATTCAATGAAGACAGATGTGCATAAAGGGTGTGATAACCATTCTGGTGATCAATCATAATCACATTGCCATAGCCATTACTATCCCAACCTGAAAACACAACAACTCCCGAATCGGCTGCATATATGGCTGCACCCGTTCCAGCAGCGATATCGATAGCCAAGTGTCCAGACCAGAAATCGTTGCCCGAAAGATAATGATTATCCGCAGGCCAGATAAAGAACCCATCACCCCTTAAACCAGGCCCATCAACCGTACAGCCACCAGGGAGACTTGCATTCGTACCTGAACGACCAACAGCATAGGTTGGCACAACCCATTGCTGGAATTCGCGCTCACCACCCGGGACCATAACAAGGTCGCCCTCATTAATCTCAGGATTGGTTACATCTAATTTATTACCAGACCAATTTAGAATATCATCAACGCTCACCTTGAAGTCCCTGGCAACACTCTCCAAGGTATCCCCCTCACTCCACTCATAAAGAATACCATTGGTTGGTGGGATGATTAATTCCTGACCGGGGGAAATTAAGTGCGGATCATCTTTGAGGACATCATAGTTTGACCACAAGAGGGTCTCCGGGGAAATGTTGTACTTCTGAGCAATGCTAAACACAGCATCTCCGGTGTCAACCACATACTGGACAGGTTGACTGCGCGGCCGTGTCGGCGCAATCGTGCGCGGTTCGGGGTATCGGATTAAAAAGGCATCGTCCAGCTCCGCTTCGAAATATGGCATATTTGCTAGTGCCTCCGCAGATGGATCTGAAACTGCGTCAACCGGGATGGCTTCCGCTTTGCCATTGATCTGTGCCATTTGCTGGGCTAATATCGGCTGCCAGTATAACATCGAAACGAGAACCGCAACAAGCAGGGCTGTCACAGTCCACGAGCCCCAAAACCACCATTTTTTATTTTTATCTTCTGATTGGTTACGTTCTTTTGATTGTGTATCCAATAGAATCACCTGAATCTATTTTCCTAATTATTAGTCATTATTAAGTGTTTCAAGGAATTCGAGATTTGTTTTTGTACGTGCGACTTGTTGAATAATGGCTTCCATTGCAACAGCCACGTCCATCCCGGCTCCCTGTGGTGGTGCGCTAATCATCTGCAAATACATCCGACGCATCAACCAGGCTCGTTTGAGAATATCCGGGCCAAGAAGAAGTTCTTCTCGACGTGTAGAAGATCGCTCAATGTCAATCGCCGGGAAGGTCCTACGCTCCTGCAAACGCCTTGAAAGATGGAGTTCCATATTACCCGTTCCTTTGAATTCTTCAAAGACCACATCATCCAATCGAGAGCCAGTGTCCACAAGGGCTGTTGCGATAATTGAAAGGGAGCCTCCCTCTTCAAGATTTCGAGCCGCTCCAAAGAAGTTTTTGGGCGGATAAAGCGCAGAAGGATCCAAGCCACCAGAAAGCGTCCTTCCTGAGGGATTGACAACAAGGTTATATGCACGCGCTAATCTTGTTAGCGAGTCCATCAAAATAACCACGTCATACCCGGATTCGACCAATCGTTTTGCTCGTTCCAGGGCGATCTCTGCCATGCGAACATGGGAGGTCACGGGTTCGTCAAAGGTTGAAGCGACCACCTCAGCCTCAACCGAACGATCCATATCCGTCACCTCTTCAGGTCGCTCACCAATTAAAGACATAATTTGGCGAACGTCGGGGTGGTTGGCATAAATTGCATTTGCAATATCTTTTAATATCGTGGTCTTGCCAGCCTTAGGCGGTGAGACGATCATCCCGCGCTGACCACGCCCAATAGGCGCTATCAGGTTGATAATGCGGGTGGACAACACTTTTGGATCATATTCCAAATTAAACCTTTTATCCGGAAAAATTGGCGTCAATTTCCCAAATGTTGGCCGTTTGCGTGCTTCTTCAGGTGCCAAACCATTAACGTACTCAACCTTCAATAAGCCATAATGCCGTTCTGACTCCCTCGGTGGACGGGCGTGTCCGATGACCATATCCCCTGAGCGCAATTGATACCGGCGCAATTGTGCCTGGGAAACATAAACATCTTCCGGGCCAATTCGATAATTATGACGTAGAAAACCAATACCTTCATTCATAATTTCCAATACGCCGCCGCGAATTTCAAGACCTTGCTCTTCACCCAGCGCCCTGGAGACAAGCAAGATCAAACTTTCTTTCTTATGTCTATGTGGTCGCGGGATGCCCATATCATTGGCGATCGTGCGTAACTCAGAAAGTGTTTTCTTTTCTAAATCTAATATTTCCATTGTTCAATTCTTCTTTTCTAAATATCCATAAAAATAATCACTAATAACGTGTGCATTTCTCCCAAATCCACGTCATATATGCGCCATAATTTTCAGGAAGGAACGATAATTTTGAGCAAAGACAATACCATAAGGCAGTGGGTCATTCCGCGCGTTGATCAAGGTCAATTTCAATCAATTAAGAAATTTTAATACGCTTTTATGTTAAGGACACTCGGGAAACATTCTTTCGCACGGCGGCTAATAAACTTTATTTCAATTATCCCAGTAACTTGAATACCAATTGAAGTAGTAAAAGTATTATAACAGACTTTAAAATCCCAGGCAAGCGATTCCGCAAGCTGAATTTCGTTCACTTTTTCTATTTCATGATACTTGAAATTTGGTTTTGGTCAAGCTTCTTATTAGAGAGTGTTGAAAAACACGCGTAGAATATTGTTAAGAAAATTATTTCATCATATGTAGGGGCAGACCTCCGTGTCTGCCCTGGGCAACCACAGAGGGTTGCCCCTACTTTAATATTAATCCTGAGGAAAACAATGATAGTCC
>JAXHUT010000361.1:0-3216 GCA_034189405.1 Chloroflexota bacterium | reverse complement strand
GTAGGTATGATGAATCCGGTAAGCGTCTTCATCCTATACAGAACCGTCATAGTTATGATCACAAGCAAGTGAATATGCCTATCGTTAATGAGATCTGACAACTTTTTATCCTGGCCCTGCAAGTCTTTTCAACCTGGTCATCCTGGTCGAGTTTTTGGAGCGTCACTGGGGATTCACCCACCGGGTTACCATGCCGGTCAACGATGATCCCGGCAAGGGATCCCGTTTCCCCTGTACTTTGATTTGTTAAGGGTGAAAACCACAAAACCGGGTTCGTAGAATGAGTATAATCATTAAGCCCATAGCGAACTTCGAAATGTAAATGGGAACCTTCTGCAACCCCACTGGCACCGACCCTTCCCAGGATATCTCCAAGTTCAACACCCTCACCCTGAGATACTTCAATGGATGAAAGATGACCGTAAAGGGCGTATAAATCCTCACCATTAAAAAGACCGGGATGTCGAATTATCACCACATTTCCATAAAAATTCTTATAGGGGCCAATAAATTCCTCATCATCCGTTCCCGCGAAGATCACTTCCCCCTGTGCTGAAGCGTGAACGAGGGTCCCGTGAGGGTTGGGGAATTCCACCCCATGGTGAATGGCAAGGCTTCCATCACCGGTGCTGGCATAGGGATAAGTCAAATCTATTCGCTCGCGGTCAGGGTAGGTAAATGGTCTCGCTAACCACCCGGACCAATCAATTTGACAAAAATTATCGCCACAAGAAAGAGCTTCAGCAATTTTTTCAATTTCAGCGATTTCATCAGGCGTGGCGGTAGCTGCTTGATTAATTGAATCTCCTGAAAGTGCAGCAGTACTTGAGGTTAATGCCTGGTCATCCTCTAGAGAGGTTTCTTGCTCAGGCAAATCATAAGAACGAGCTTTAACAACACAGCCCGATAGCGGAACCATCAGAACAGCAATTAAAATTAGTGCGGCAGGAAAAAAGCGCATCTCAAATTAGTAGAGGTTTAATCCACCCCGCTCAATAAGAACTTGCCGCAAGGACTCATCTATCTTTTTAACCCGCTTTTCAAGACTGCTTAACTCATTCAACATCCTCGCAGGCTCGGGTTCTTTCTCCAAGCCCAGCAAATTTATTCGCACGTTCAAACCAGCCCCTCCGAACGCTGCTTTGGCTAGGGCTGCAGCTGTTCCAGCATCTGAAATCGCATTGACATTTCCCATTTCAGCTGCCTTTAATGCCAGGGTCATAATCTCCAATGAACCCCTTACCACCTGTAATGGCACATCTGCCGCGTTGATGCTTGCAGCTTGAATCGCTTTAATTCGTTGTGACTTTTCTTGGTCCGTATCCCTTGGTAAACGCCTGGCTTCCATGTAGGTTTGAAAAGCCTCCGCATCCTTGATCACTGCCTCCTTCATGAATTTTTGCGATTCAGACGCTTGCTCAATCAACACCCACATTTCCTCCTCAACATCAGCATACTTTTTCTTACCAACGGTCACACGACCTACCATTGCAACCAGGGAAGCAGCCATAGCTGCACCATATGCTGATGCCGAACCGCCGCCAGGTGTCGGCTCACCAGAGGCTAAAGCTTCCAGGAAACTAGTATTTACAGTTTCAGCAATATCATTCCCTTTATCACTGCCGGCGTTAAAAAGGCGCGTTT
Organism: Chloroflexota bacterium; assembly: GCA_034189405.1. Taxonomy (GTDB): domain Bacteria; phylum Chloroflexota; class Anaerolineae; order Anaerolineales; family Anaerolineaceae; genus Brevifilum. The sequence goes on along the minus strand of JAXHUT010000361.1, from coordinate 1,572 downwards.
CCAGAATTTGTTCGGGGTCAAATTGATCCAACTGCATATACCAAACAGCGGCGTCCACCAGTGCTCGATTGGGGACCAATCCTACAAGTTCAGAATGGTGTATCTGAACGCCATAACGCTGGGCTTCTCGACGGATCATCTCGACAACACGCGCCATCGGCGTTTTTCGGTAATCCGTCAGGTTCATGGATACCTGGGCACGCCCTTCAACCATCACACCCATGGATTTAATAAACCGCAAACCGCCAGAAGAATGTCGTATTGCCCTGGCAATTTTGTTGGCTATGGCGACATTATCTGTTGTCAAATAAACATTGAAGGCAATCAAAGGTTGCCGGGCACCAATGACCGTTGCCCCTGCGCCCGTTATGGTCGTAGGGCCAAAATCAGGATCACGTGCCGGGTTGACACCCAATTCCTGCTTTAAGACTTCGTATTGCCCCCGACGGATATCCTCTAAATTGGCCCGTTCAGGACGTGTTGCCGCTTCTTCGTAGAGATACACCGGGATTTTAAGCGTTTCTCCCACGCGTTTTCCCAACCTGCGCGCCATTTCCACACATTCGACCATGCTGACACCGGATATCGGCACAAATGGCACCACGTCCGTTGCGCCGATTCGCGGGTGCTCACCCTGATGCTTATCAAGGTCAATCAGCTGTGATGCTTTTTTTATTGCTTGAAATGCTGCTTCTTCAACAGCATCAGGCTGACCTAATAAGGTCACAACGGTTCTGTTGTGATCCATATCTGAATGTCTGTCCAAAATACTGACACCCTTAACATTAGTAATCGCCTGGATGATCGATTCAACAACTTCAGGTCGACGGGCTTCTGAAAAATTAGGGATACATTCTACAATTTGATTGGGCATTGTCACTCCTGATAACTTGTGTTTTTCCAATTATACCAAGATCCGACAAGTTGCCAATTAAACCCTTAAGAGAGTGTTGAAAAACAAATAACAGCCTTGATAGCTCGTAGCTCGTAGCTGGTAGTTCGTAGATCAAAGCTGAAAGGATGGTGCTTGTAGCTATTAAGAAGGATAAAGGATAAAATCATTACCTTATCTTTCAGGTCTTGAATCTCCATGCTATAAATAGAGCGGTGAACCCTTACGCCCTTTGGGCTCAGAACATTGTAGGGCGGGATGCGTACTCATGCCCAGAGGAGGTACGAAGTGGAACACCTGAAGGTGCATACCCTAGAAATAATTGACTTTGGGAATCCTTTTTGCAACTATTTTCAAAACCCTCAAAACCTTGTACAATTTCAAATCATGCACGACTTGGCATGAAGCATCCTCTAATATTGGACAATTCATGCTTTTTTATTGATTTTATATATGTCAATTTTGATTTTAGAAAGTATCTATTCAATTATTTTTAGTAAAATTATAATCCAATTAAACAATGTCAATATTTCTATTGACATTATTAAAGAATATGATAAAATACTTGCATGATCAAGTACTTAGAACAGAAACTAATAGATTATGCTTCGTTTGCCGATTAAGGCTGCCAAAAAATTATAGCACATTATCTTAGATATTTTCGAATGGTCCCATCCAAG
>JAXHUT010000360.1:0-5722 GCA_034189405.1 Chloroflexota bacterium | reverse complement strand
AGGTGGATTGTTCGTATACATAGCGTAACAATCATTCCGAACATGAGGGACATCATAAGGCCCAGCTGAGTGGGTCGTAGCTCGTGTCATCACCTTCTCTCCCAGTGATGCATAAGCACCTGTATCGCCGTAGAGTTCAGTTTCTACTGCCACGATCCTTCCGTCATTCTTCGCCCCAATTTTCACTCGTATTTGGGTTGCGTGACGTTTGGGGTGGGCGATCAAGCTCTCATGACGATCGTAGAGTAATTTTACGGGTCTTTGGGTTGCATCTGCCAGCAAGGTCGCATGGATTTGTCCGGCAATATCCTCTTTACCGCCAAAACCGCCGCCCATGTTTTGCCCGATTATCCGGACACGCTTTTCATCCCAGCCCATCACCCGTGCGATTTGACTGCGATCCTGATAAGGTATTTGTGAACCAACATAAACCTCCATGCGTCCATCAGACTTTGGAACAGCTATACTGCATTCAGGCTCCAAAAAAGCGTGGTCTGTTGTTTGCGTATGGAAAGTATGCTCAAGAACCACATCTGATTTTTCAAATCCCTTCGCAACATCACCCTTACGAACCTTAATATGTTTGAGTAAATTACCAGTCTCATGGATTTGTGGTTGACCCGCTTCCAGAGCTTGTACTGGATTGGTGATCACAGGTAAAAGATCGAATTCTGCTTTAATTAATTGAACAGCCTGTGCTGCAATTTCTGGCGTCTCAGCGGCAACGATTGCGACAACATCGCCAACATATCGTACACGTTGACCGACCCCAACAATTGCAGGCCAATCAAAAGTAACCAGGCCATGATTTTGTTCGCCTGGAATATCTTCAGCCGTCAATACAGCTTTTACGCCGGCAAGTTCTTTTGCCTTTGTAATGTCTAATTTTTTCAAAATGGCATGGGGCACCATTGCACGCCGAACCTTGGCGTGTAACATATTGTCAAATTTGAGATCATCTGTGAATATTGCTTTTCCGGTCACTTTACCCACAGCATCAGGTCTTAAGTGTTTACGTCCGACAACGACTTGTTTGTGGATCGATTCAAATATTTCAGGCAAAGGCAGGGGATCGCCGGTGCGCAATGTATGTGCGGCGGCAAGAACGGCGTTCTCAATCATGGGATAACCTGCACAACGGCACAAAGTATCTTTCAGCGCATAACGTACTTCGTCCTGCGTTGGATTAGGATTGCGCTTGAGTAAGGCATAAGCGGTCATGATTTGACCGGGGATACAAAAACCGCATTGAACCGCACCATGTTCCACAAATGCTTCCTGTATGGGATGCAATTTCATCTCGTCTTGAACCATCTTTGCAAGCCCTTCCACCGTGACAACGTCCTTGCCATCAGCCCTGGCAGCAGGATAGATACATGATAAAACGGGCTGTTGATTTACTAAAACAGTACAGGCGCCGCATTCTGCCTCATCACACCCGATTTTTGTGCCGGTTAAATTCAGTCGCTCTCTGAGTAAACTCGCAAGTGTTTCCCCTGGTTTGACAGGCAGCGTATAGGTTCTATTATTTACAGTAAGGGTAATTTTTGTTTTTTTCATTACTCACCATGCGATCTTTTATTGGTTTTTACTTTGAATACGGATAAAAATACTGGCAATCATTCTTTTGCTCGCTGAAAAGCTTCGTTAAATGTGTCACTAAAAAGTCTCGCTAAGATGTGTTTCCGATATTCAGACGTTGCCCTGTGGGGGCTGGTTCTGAAACTGCCTTGTTTTAACAACTTCATCACGGCTTCATTGATTAATGTATCATTACAGATTTGATCACGCATTAAATCCTCAGCACTTGAAGCACGGAAAGGTGTTGGTCCGCCAGGGCCGACAGCTATTCGAACATCTTTTATTGTATTGCCCTTGCGCTCAAGCCAAACAGCACAATTTAATATCGGAAGCGCAACGCCTTGCGGTCGCATGATTCTTTTAAATGCTGAAGCCTGGTTACGATTGGATAGTGGAATATAAAAACCAGTAATCAATTCTGAGGTTTTGTCAATGGTCGATTTGCCTGGACCTTGAAAGAGATCTCGAAACGGCAATTTGCGCAAACCTTTTGGATTCGCTATTTCAGCCGTTACCCCGAGAGCAGCCAGTGCGATGGTGCCGTCTGCCGCTGGGAGCGCATGGGCAACATTTCCACCCAATGTGGCTGTATTGCGCACTTGTGGACCTGCGATTAAATCACAAGCTTCGATAAGCGCTTGTGCATTGTCTTTCACATGGGGATCAGCTATGATTCGACCTACCGGAACGCAGGCACCAATGTACAGGTAATTGTCACGTTCTTCAATCACATTCAATTCAGGTATACCAGTGAGATCAACAATTGTGTTTGCAGGGTCATGTCTTCCTTGTCTCATATCTAAAAGCAAATCGGTGCCGCCTGCAATCGGCACTACTGGTGCGGGTGCATTTAATAGATCGTCTATTGCTTCAGAAATGGAATCGGGTTGTCGATATTCTTGCCAAAGGTGCATAGGTGGTTTCCTTTTCAATTCATATGGCGGTACTTTTCGATGGGGTGACCCAACGTCGCTGGGGATACTTTCCAGCGACCACCTGACCAATGGATTAATTAAATCTTACCATCATAAAATAAATAATAAAGAAATTTATACCTTTTCGCCAGGCAGGACTCCTGCCATCAATAATCCAATTTTTTCTTTTGTGGCGTCTTCTCTTGACAGAATTCCCATAATTTGACCTTCATAGATCACGGCGATCCGATCGGTAAGCGCAAAGATTTCATCAAGGTCTTCTGAGATCAAAAGTACAGCCGTTCCGTTATTTCTTTGTATTATAAGTTGTTCACGCACGTATTCTGCAGCACCAATATCAAGTCCGCGAGTAGGTTGGGCTGCAATGATTGTACGAGGATCGCGCGACAATTCACGGGCCAGGATAATTTTTTGGATATTTCCTCCTGAGAGGCTCTTTGCCAGGGTTTTATGGGATGGAGTCTTGATCTGAAAACGGTCAATTAGTTCTTTGGAATGTGTTTCTATGGCTTTCAACTTTAAGAACCCTTTTTTGGAAAATTTTGGCTGGTCATGTTCACGTAAAATCAGATTTTCAGCAACAGTAAATTCTTTAATCATGCCATCGCGCATTCTTTCTTCAGGGATATAAGAAAGCATTTTGTTGATCAGATCTCCAACTTCCGCATGAGTAACATCTTCGCCTTCAAGAAAGATTTTCCCTGCTGAGGGCTTTCTCAATCCAACAATAACCTCTGCTAAATCACGCTGCCCATTGCCAGAAACGCCAGCAAGTCCAAGGATTTCACCTGAACATACTTCGAGATTGATATTCTTTAATCCCTTTGCTCCCCGGTCACTTTCACAAGATATATTGTCCAGTTTCAAACGAACTTCACCACATTGAATTTGATCCGTTGTGGTTATAAAATCAATTGAGTGCCCAACCATCCACTTTGCCAGTTCACTTTTATCAATTTCGGAAGTGGGGCGGGTACCGATCTTTTTACCGTCACGCAAAACGGTAACTCGATGACTAATATCAATCACTTCGTGTAGTTTATGGGATATAAAGATCAGTGCGTATCCATCTTTTACCATCTGTCGCATAATACTAAAAAGCTCATCCACTTCCTGTGGGGTGAGGACGGCGGTGGGCTCATCCAGGATTAGCAAATCAGCACCACGATACAATGCCTTAATAATTTCAACACGCTGCTGCTGTCCCACAGATAATTGCCATATATACGCATCTGGATCAATCCTCAATCCATATAGGTCGGCAAGTTTAAGAATCCTCTTCGACACCCTGTCAAGGTCCGTCAGGGGGCCGCGAGAGGAAGGCAAACCAAGCGCTACATTTTCTGTAACAGTCAATGTCGGCACGAGCATAAAATGCTGGTGGATCATGCCGATACCCAGATTTATCGCGTCAGTAGGGGAGTTAATTTTGACGAGTTTATCATTAATGAATATCTCACCACTATCCTGGTGGTAGAGCCCGTAAAGGATCTTCATCAATGTGCTTTTACCTGCGCCGTTTTCACCAAGTAAAGCGTGTACTTCTGAAGCCTTTACATCAAAATCAACATTATCATTCGCAAGCACACCGGGAAATCTTTTTGAAATTCCCTGCATTCTAACGAATTCGATATGTTTTTGTTTTTTCATGCCATCTTCAACACTATTCATAAAGTAACCTGATTGTCCAAATACCTAAGAAAAATGTGAGATCTCAGACGTCGAATGATACTTCTGAGATCTCAAAATAATCTATTTATTAGGGTAGTTGAATTGTGATCGAACCATCAATAATCCCCTGGATGGTTGCTTCAGCAGCTTCTTCAACTTCTGCCGGAATGTCAATTTCTGGATTCATCTTGATCACCTGACCGCCATTTTTCAAATTTGCTTCAAAAGAGCGACCACCAAGGGTACCTTGTCTGTGAAGGTCAAAGATCTCTCTCAAGATAACTTCCCAGTGATAAACCTGGCTTGCGACGACTGTGTCAGGTGCAAAGGGGTTTTGGTCTGCTTGTGTACCAAACCAATAACCACCTGCTTCTTGAATTTTTCCAATTGCCCCGACAACCATCTGTGCAGAGCCAGTCATAACGTCTGCACCGGCTGAAATCTGTGTTTCTGCGGTTTCTGCGGCTAAGGCTACATTGGAGAAGTCGTTGATGTAGGTGACAAGGACTTCAATATCCGGATCAGTGGCTTTGACACCAGCGACAAAACCATCGACGTAGAGTTTGGCATCACCGGTCTCAACTGGTCCAACCACGCCGATAACCTTAGACTCCGACAACATAGCAGCCATCACGCCGTTAACATAGCCGCCTTCATGAGAGGCAGCCTCGTAGGCGAATATATTGTCCTGGCCAAATGTGTCTACGGTTGTCCCCCAAGCAAAGGTGATGTCAGGAAAATCTGGAGCAATTTCCTGAAGTGAAGAACCATATTGCGACCCATGAGCAATGACGATATCATAACCGCTGGCAGCATAATCACGAATTGCAGCTGCGGCATCATCAACGATGAACAGGTTCTCAGAATAGACAAATTCTAATGTGTCTTCGCCATATTCTTCTTGTAGGGCGATCATTGCGTCATAAATACTCTGTGTAAAAGCAAAGTCGTTGATTGAACTTGGGGAGACAATAGCAATCCTTAGTTTTTCTGTTTCCTGAGGTTCTTCAACGGGTTCATCAGATGGTGGCTCTTCCACAACAGGTGCATCTGTTGGCGTTTGTTGTGAACATGCTGTAAACACAAGCATTAGGGCTATTACCAATGTTAGAAATATTTTTGTGTTTTTCATTTTTTCTCCAATCTTAAGATTTTGGTTAGTCTCTACTTCTTTTTAGTTAATCGATTTTGAATTATTTTGATTTTTGGTCCTCCTTGGCTGTGAAATCTTGGATTTGACAAAAAGAGTAGGAAAAAAATTATCTGGTAGGAAAAATGAATTAAAAAACTTAACCTTCTCGTTCAAATGGCTTTGTCAACGCAGAAGGCGCGCCGAATTTCGTTCTTGATAAAGCCAGGACCAAAATCGTCAGAACGTAAGGCATCATTACGGCAAATTCTGAGGGAATATTAATGCCCAATACCTGAATCCAAAGTTGAAGTCCATTGACCAGGCTAAATAGCAGCGCGCCTGCTAAAACGCCCCAGGGTCGCCAGGCACCAAAATAAACCAGTGCGACAGCAATAAAACCCTG
>JAXHUT010000036.1:0-3603 GCA_034189405.1 Chloroflexota bacterium | reverse complement strand
ATCGCCTGTCGGAATGTCATCGTCCATTTCTCCTCTCGAAATGCTTCTGCAGCGCTTCCCTGATGATGTACGCCTCGGACGCCATGCCAGAATCACCTGTAAAAGCCGTATCTGAAACAATCAAGTCAATCCGTTCAGGCGGGACATTCAGCGCTTCAGCAGCAAATTGCTTAAACACCATGTGGGCACCCTGACCCACATCAGCGCCAGCATGATGAAGAACGACTCGCTCAATTTCCTCATCACCAAATAATTCAATAATCGCATGGCAGGTCTCAACCCCGCCATATGAAAAGCCTACATTTTTATACGCTACTGCAATACCCCGTCCACGTTTGATATTCCCCTCACGCTTCATCCTCTGCGGGGCTTGCCATCCATTTTTATCAAGCACCCATCCAGAACGTTCTGCACAAGCTTTCAATACAGGTCGAATGGTAACACCTTTAGGCAATTCTGAATTTAACGAAAGGATTGACCCTTCCTTAAATAGATTTCGCATACGAAATTCAACTTGGTCCATCCCCAAAGCTTCAGCCAACTTTGATACCTGGAGCTCCGCCTCAAATGTACCTTGCGGTCCACCAAATCCGCGGAATGCCCCTCCTGGGACGTGGTTCGTGTAAATTGAGTCTGCATCAACCCATACATTGGGAATTTCATAAGGACCTGTACATTGCAAAAAGGCGTTTGCCATTACTTTTGAGGAAGTATAGGCATAAGCACCGCCATCTGCATTTATTTTTACCTTTGCAGCCAGGATTTTACCATCCTCAGTCGCGCCCCATTTTGCTTTCAGCCAATAAGCATGACGCTTGTGATGTCCGATAATTGACTCTTCCCGACTCCACACGATCTTAACCGGGCGATCGATTCCACGCTCATGAAGGCGCATCACAGCAAGCGCCAGAACAATCTGAACAGACATATCCTCACGACCGCCAAAGGCACCACCAATCGCTGGATAAATTACTCGCACTTGTTCTTCAGGGAGATCAAGCGCATGTGCGATTTGTTCACGATCCTCATGTGGCCATTGTCCAGCCACAACAACGGTGATGCGACCCTGTTCGTCAATATAGGCAATGCCCGCTTCAGGCTGTAAATAAGCATGCTCCTGAACCGGTGTATGATACTCGCCTTCCACAATGACGTCGCATTCTTCAAAGGCTTTATCAACATCCCCATGACGAACTTGATAATGACAAAAAACATTGGATCCCTGGTCAGGATGCAGTAATACGGGATCCTCCGAAAGAGCGTCGTCAATACTGTCAACTAATGGGAGGTCTTGATAGGAAACCTTTATCCGTTCACGTGCTTGTTCTGCAATTTCTTCGGTTTCAGCAATGACAAGAGCAACCTGGTCACCAACAAATCGGACTCGGTCCGTATAAGGTTTGGACGAACCGGGGCCGCACAGAACAGGTTGATCGGGCATGATCAATCCATACTCATTCACCGGGACATCTTTGGCTGTCAGTACAGCCAGAACACCCGGATACGCTTCCGCTTCCGAGGTGTCAATTGATTTAATGATCGCATGCGGACGGTTTGCAAAAAGGATTTTCATATGAACCTGGTTTGGCAGGTTGTAATCACCCGGGTAAAGGGCTTCACCCGTCGCCTTATCCCTGACGTCAACTCTTTTTAAGGATTTACCGATATAAGCCATCATCACTCCTCTTGGTCTTTGTCTTTTGCCTCAACAGTCTGACTTGCGCGTTCAATCGCTTCAATAATCTTATAATAACCGGTGCAGCGGCACAAATTACCTGAAATCGCCAATCGGATTTCCTCCTGCGAGGGTGTATGCCGTTCTTCTAAAAGTTTTGTTGCGGACATAATAAATCCGGGCGTGCAAAACCCACATTGTATCGCGCCGTGTTCAACAAAGGCTTCCTGCATCGGATGAAGTTGATCTTCCGTATGCAATCCTTCAATGGTGATAATCTGAGATCCATGTGCCCTTTCTGCAGGCACCAGGCAGCTCATCACAGCACGTCCATCAAGAAACACCGTACACGCGCCGCATTCACCTTCAGCACAACCTTCTTTGGTGCCGAGCAGCCCTGCTTCGTCACGGATCAAATGCAGTAAGGTTTTATTGAATCCAGTTTTAAAATGATATTCCCGGCCATTGATCCAGGTATGAATTTCCTTCCCGTTCCAGGGTTCTTTGAGCCCTTTTGTGTGAACACCCGTCCCCATTAAAAGTATAGGATCCCCTGGTATTGTCTCTTTATCGACGCCTTCTCGTATTGCCGTCAAAGCACGTTTAGCAATCACGCCGACCATATAATTTCGATAATCTTCGGAACCCCTCAAATCTGAAATCGGACTCCCTGCCTTTACCGTTAATTCAACAGCATCAGCAATGATTTCATCGCTCAGGGCTTTCCCGACCATAAATTTTTCCGCCTCCTCAGCGTGAATGATCGTAGGAGCGGTTGCGCCTAAAGTGATTTGGGCATTTTTCACTACCCCTTTATCGAGGGTAATAAGGACGCTAATATTAATCACGGATATCGCTTGCGCTTTGCGTAATGCCGTCTTTACAAAATAAGAATGCTGAGCAAGACCTGGGGCATCAAAGAATACGTCTGTGATGATTTCATCAGATTCCATCACTGTTTTTCGCACGCCAAGGTAAAAATCATCCAGGGGAACAATCCGTTCTCCCCGCACAGATTTCAAAACAACTTTTGCGTCTAATGCCATTAATGGGCTGATCGCGTCATTTGCTGGCGAAGCTGTAATCAGATTGCCAACAACGGTGCCGCGATTCCGAATTTGGGGTGAACCGATCTCCCAACATGCTTGCAGCAAGCAGAAGGCTTTTTCTCGAATCAGAGGAGAAGCGATGACATGGTTATGAGTAACAAGGGGACCGATATGAATGACACCCCTCTGATCCTCCCAAATCTCTTCCAAGCCAGGGATCTTGGTAATATCAATTATCGTAGAGACATTCTTCCTCGTCCCACGTTTGATCTCCAGGATCAGGTCCGTCCCACCCGCGATGATACGACCTTTTTCACCCGTTTCAGCAAGTGCTGTGACGGCTTCGTCAATTGAGTCTACTAACAGGTAATTTTGCCACATAGTTGTTGCACTCCATTTTCTTTTTATTTACGCAAGTGGCGTTTGTCTTGATTCCGCTGATCAATAATTTCACCCATGATGCTGACCGCGATTTCTTCCGGTGTTTCAGCATTGATGTTGAGACCAATCGGCGATTTAATTCTGCCAATATCTTCCTTAGATATGCCAATTTCGAGTAATTTTTCCTTGGTGTGATTCCAGCGGCGTTTTGAACCAATCAACCCGATATAAGGAGTCTCAGTTTTTAGAATTGTAGGCAAACCGGCAACATCGACATCCACACCGCGGGTCACGAGCACCATATAGGTTTGCGAATCGATCGTTATTTCATCTGGAAGTTCACTGATTGAAATAGGAAGATAAATATCACCACCGGGCACTTTTTCCGGCGTACACAAGTCCTGGCGATCATCGGATATCACAACCCGAAAACCCAACCAGGAAGCCAGGTGTGCTACGGCTCTCCCAACATGCCCAGCCCCTATGATAACCACCGTC
>JAXHUT010000359.1:0-14246 GCA_034189405.1 Chloroflexota bacterium | reverse complement strand
CCTGGCCATGTTGAACCGTGTCACCAGGTTTGACCAAGATGGCAACAATCACACCTGGGAGCGGTGAGATGACTTCTTTCGCAGTTTCCCCCTGTGAGGCTGATCCAATGGGAACAGATGCCTGACGCACCTCCGGTACAGAAATCTCAGGAGTATTTGCTAATTCTGGCAAGCTGGTTTCAGCCTGGTCTTCAGGCCATACTTCGTAACGCTCGCCATCGACAACAGCAATAACCGGGCGTGCATGAATATCATCAATTTCCACTTGGTAAGTTTGGGCATCAATCATTATTTTCATTTTCATGGAATTATCCTCGCCTGTGTGTGCTTTTAAAATGTTGCGGACGATGAATAGCTTGCCAGGGGCTGAGATCCCCCCTGCGGTCTTCAATCCCCCGCATGTCTGTTTTTCTTTTGGCAGATAAGGCTGTTCGAACGGCAACGGCAGCAGCCGCAGCGCGTCGCTGTCCTTCTGCAGTTTTCAATTCAGCGACCATGGGGGCATCCGTGATGGGTTCATCTCCCGCCGGGGACTGATCATGTTTTCTCCCTGAAGTCATACGCATCATTAATGCCATTAAACCCCACAAAAATATAATAACAGCAAATACCAGCCCCATCCCAATAGCTGTGATCAATAAACCATACTGAAATTCACTCATCGATCTTTCTCTCAGACCGGCATATTGCCGTGTTTTTTTAGGGGACGATCTTCGGATTTGTTCCCGATCGCTCGAAGCGCTTTGATAATCATCGACCGGGTTTCAGCGGGCTCGATCACATCATCAACATAACCGGCATTTGCAGCAGCATAAGGCGTCAGGTAATTTTGGCGATATTCCTCTTCCAATCGCTTCCTTTCAGCCTCAGGGTCCTCGGCTTCAGCCAATGCTTTCCGATATAAAATATTTGCCGCCCCGGAAGGTCCCATTACAGCAATTTCTGCACTCGGCCAGGCATAGTTGATATCAGACCCCAGGTACTTGCTGCTCATGACAACGTATGCACCACCGTAAGCTTTTCGTGTGACGATGCTGATTTTGGGTACATTGGCTTCGGAATAGGCGTATAGGACTTTTGCACCATGGCGAATAATGCCGCTGTGTTCCTGGCTGACACCGGGCAAGAAACCCGGGGAATCAACAAAGGTTACCAGCGGCAGGTTGAACGCATCACAGAAACGAACCGTGCGAGAGATTTTGTCGGCAGAATCAATATCCAGTACACCAGCCATCACACTTGGCTCTTGTGCAATGATCCCAACAGGACGGCCTTCGAACCTACCCAAGCCGACGATTGCATTTCTGGCATAACCCGCTTGAAGCTCAAGAAAGGACCCTTTATCAACCACTGCTTCGATAACCGTATGCATGTCATAGGGTTCAGTGGGGTCTATCGGCACCAGATGATTCAATGCTTCGACTTTACGATACGGATCATCAGTAATCTCACGCACCGGTGCGTTTTCAACGTTATTTGATGGCAGATAGCCCAACACATGGCGCGCTAAAGCCAACGCTTTTTCCTCATCCTTTGTAATCAAGTGAGCTGTGCCGCTCAGATTCAAATGTACCTGCGCGCCGCCAAGGGATTCAAAATCCGTTTCTTCTCCGGTAACGGTCTTGATGACTTGTGGTCCGGTTAAGAACATGAAAGATTGCTTCTCTACCATGATAATCATGTCAGTCACAGCAGGAGAATAGGCTGCACCACCAGCACACGGCCCCAAAACCAGGCTGATCTGTGGTACCACGCCGGAATATTGGGCATTGCGTTTGAAAATCTCCGCATACCCGCCAAGACTCTTGACGCCTTCCTGGATACGGGCACCACCCGAATCGATCAAGCCAAAGATCGGACAGCCGTTAGCGACAGCTAAATCCATCACACGGCAAATTTTTCGACTGTGCATCTCTCCCAACGCACCCCCCTGGACTGTGAAATCCTGGGCATATACATAAACCGTTCGCCCATCAACCCTGCCGTACCCGGTCACAACCCCATCGCCATAAAATTCTTTTCCTTCGGGAACATTTTGTGAGATTGTGAATGCTTCTAATTCGGTAAAGCTCCCCTCGTCTAACAACAAATTCAATCGCTCTCTCGCTGTCAATTTACCCTTTGCATGCTGGCGATCAATGCGAGACTGGCCACCGCCCATCATGGCCTTGCCTCGCTTTGCCCGCAACGCTGCAATCCTGGGATCTTCTTTTTCCATATGACTCCTCAATTATTTCTCGTTTTGGCTTTGACAACCTATTGTAACATAAATCACAGTCCGGATATCTGACAAGTGACAAGTATCCACCCAAGACGTGAGATACTTAATAAACACCACTGCTTTATCAATGAAATTAATAACGACGGGGTTGAATACCCCCTTCCTACCCGATACACCCTGTCCAAATGGATAATTTTTTATTCTACATAGGCGTAGAACACCTGGTGGCCAAAAGCCAAAAATGCAACCCGATCAATGCCGATGGTAAAGGCTGTGGCAACCGGTGATTCCAGCTCAAAATCACCCATTTCAGGACGCAGCCGATTATGCAGTCTGAAGCGCAATGATAACCTGTAAATATCGGCATTCTGAGCATCAAGAATGTTGATGGCGGGATCCGGTGGGCTTGTATAAAGAACACCAATATAATTTGACTCTGACATAATGAATTTTTGTTCCTCTTTACCAGGACGTCCATCAATATAATCCACAGGATTAATACAGGTAACGGGATTCCCGGCCAGTCCGCTGGTTGTGCAATCGATTAATTTGCCATCTCCCTGCAGCAAATATAAAGAGGGTCCATTCACCGCAATATCCACAACTGTGTTCAAATTGGGGATCTCGGCAAAATCTACACCTTCAAAGAAATTCGAGGGGTTATCTAAAAATTGCCCATTTGTTGGTCGATAAACGAAAATAGTATTGTTTGTTGCGTTAAGCACATATAAATAATGACTATCATAAGCAATACTGGTAATTTCGCCTGAATTTCCACCCGCAGAAGGTAATGATTGGACAACCGGATTTTGTCCGGGTCCACAATAGGCGGCATTACCCAGGGCATCCACCGCCAGGATATGCGCCTGGTAGGCATTGTTGATCGGCAAAGAAACCATATCCACAAGTGCTTCTATTCTTCCGCCGCTGTAATTTCCCTGTGCACAAACAAAGTCGGGGTCAACCTCATATCCCTGACTCCCTCGTTCTGCATGAATAACCCGGCCGCCTGCTGAATCCAATAAGTAAAGGTCAGGTCCATAGGAAATGATTTCGGTGATGTTAATTTCTGAATAGAGGGAGCCAATTATTGCCGGCTGGTAAGCTAATCTGACTGCACCGTCCAGTTCATCGAGGGCATCCTGAACCTGTTCGCGAAGTGTAAGGATCTCATCCGTCTCTTTATAAGACCCTGCCTGGTCTAAATAAGCCAGGGTTTGGTGCCAGGCGTCGCGTGATTGATTAGGGTCTTCAGCATTCAATGCAATATTTGCAGAAATCTGGGCTTGTTCCATGTATGCCTCATATTGCAACGTCCGCCCCCTTGCAAAATAAACGCTGGCGCCAATCGCAACGACGATCAAAGGCACCACCAGCGCAATTAACAACAGCGTGCCCCCTGAAAGCCTGGGGGTTCCATCAGGGCTTGTTGGCGCCCATCGGCTGATCAGGTCAGTAAAGAAAGTTCCAACTTTTTCTCGCACTGACCCCCAGCCTGATACTATCGCCGCCAATCCTTTCAGACTTCGCTCCCTGATTTGTTCAGGTTCAGCGATCAATTTTCCAGCTGCTTCGCGCTTGTTCTCCGGATCGTTAGATACGCTTGTTGTAGTTTTATCACTCGTATCCGTTCGTGTATTGTTTTCGGCAGCTTGCAATGTGACTTCAGACGATGGCCCAACCTCGGTTTGCGACCCGTCAGGTGCAAGCGCTTCTGACAATAATGGTTCAACATTGCGATCTATAACTGACACTTCCTCAGATCCAGGTCCTACAATTTCCGTCTCTGCTGATTCTGGTTTCATTTCTTGCGTATCAAATACTTCTTGATCATCTGGATCAGGCGTTGTTTCTGATCCCACGACAGATGAATCCGAGGTGTCAACACGTGTTGAGTCATCACCTTCAATATCAGCTTGTTCTTGAGTGTGTTGGATGTTGACCTGTCCTTCACCGGGTAAAATCTGTGCTAAATCCAATCGAAACGACTGGGGAACCTGGCTTAATAACCTGCGACGAAGTTGTTCCAGTGATGGAAAACCTCCTGCAAATATTGCGTCCTCAGTCCAGGTCTCTGGAGGGTCTGTTGTTGTAAAGAAATAACTTCCACGACCGATTTCTGCCTGATAGTAGCGAATATTGGGAGAACGACTTAATCCTAAACCTCGATCCGTCTGGCTTGTATCATAAAAATGCGCCAGCCTTTGCTGACTCAGAACAAAGGCATGGGTCTGACCGCTTTGTACAATATACAGAACCCTTCTATGGATAGCAGCCAGGTTAAGGGCGGCAGTTGTTGGTCCACCCTCACGGCCAGATTTTAAATTCTTCTCCATTAAGGTCAGGTTCAGCGTTTCGATCAATGTCCGCATCGCAGATGTCACTGAACCCCCGGTCTTAAAAAAGGACTGGATTAAGTTATCAACCCAGGATTTCTGGATATCTAAAGCAACTTGAGAATCACCTTTGAAAGATAACGACATGATCAGCATATCTTCAGAGCGGCTGCGAGAAGCACGCCGGGGAGCGGCTGAAGCCTTAAAACCTGTCGATACAAATTCTTGCTGTCCTTGATGAACTTTTAAAGATAAAAGATTTATGTCATACATGGGCACCTGACTATCTTAAAATAGAGACTACAACATCATTATACACACTCTCACGCTAAGGTATAATCTTTTTCATGGAATTTAAAATATTTAACACCTTTGAAGACCTGGCAAACGACAAACAAGCATGGAATGGACTATTATCCCAGAGTGCAAGTCATGTACCATTCCTGACGTATGAGTACTTACAAGGCTGGTGGCAAACACGCGGCGGTGGTGAGTGGCCACAAGACAGCCAACTATTTTTGACAGCTGCATTCCAGGAAGATAAATTGGTCGGCGTTGCCCCCTTATTCCACGCAGAAAATGTCCTTGGGATGCCGGCTTTGATGTTCGTCGGTGCAATTGAGGTCTCAGATTTCCTGGATTTTATTGTAAAACCGGAAGATTTACCAGCATTCATCCACGGGCTGATCAACTTTCTTTTAAATGAAGACCTACCCCATTGGGAACTTCTTGACCTGTATAACCTCTTAGCAGAGTCACCCACATTAGGTGTATTAAAATCAGAAGCCGAAAGACGGGGCTGGGAACACCAAGAGATCCACCTGCAGCCGTCACCGTATATCCCCCTTCCGGGCGATTTTGAAGCCTACCTATCGCAAATCGACAAAAAACAGCGCCATGAAATTCGTCGTAAACTGCGCAATGTTGAGCAAAGCCTGGCAGAAGGTGACCTGTACTTTACAGAAGACATCGAAAAATTACAGGCGGATGTCCAGACCTTTATTAATATGATGGCCCAGGATCCCAATAAAAAAGACTTTTTAACCGATCCCATGCGTCAGCACATTCACAACACTGCCAGAATTGCTTTTGAGCAAGGATGGCTGCAGCTGTCATTTTTCACCATGGATGGCGAAAAAGCTGCTGCTAACATGTCCTTTAATTTCAACAAGCGCCTATGGCTTTACAATTCAGGCTGGGAATGGGCATATCGTGACTACTCCCCGGGTTGGGTTTTGCTGGCTTACCTGATTGAATGGGCAACTGAAAATGGCATCCGCGATTTAGACTTCATGCGCGGTGACGAACCTTATAAGTATAAGTTCGGGGGTATTGACAGGCATGTTTATAGAGTGACAGTTAATAGGGAGTAGGGATTAGGTATTAGGTGACCCATCCTGGTTTACGTAAACAGGATTTAGGGTTAGGTAAAAATAAGTTTCAGATCAACGATAAATTGGCTTTAGGGATGAAAATTACGCCATGATTCTGCTTCAAGCTTTTGCCCTAATTGCCTAATACCTGGTCGACTAATACCTGTTTCCCCTGCCTGCGTGGGGTTAGGGGGGTAGTCTGAGCCTCGGTGCAGGTACCTCACGCCATTAATATTTTAAATGTCTGATTTCTGAAATTAAATCCGCAACCAGTGAAAATCACTGACCATGAAGACAAAATTGTTATAACATTACTTGTTATTTGAATAAATTCCCATTTTTATCCGCCTGTCTTTTGAATTTTTGGCTTAATGGGTAAAATATACGCATTGTCCACCAACAAAATCGAGAGTCAATTGGCACACACATTTAAAGGCAGGTCCTATACATGGCGAATAGGGGAACAAGCCATCGGCAGCGGTGACGCCGGCGAGGTTTATCCTGTCACTTGCCTTGAAGACCCCTCTCTTGAAGGCGTGATGAAAAAGCCCGCCCACATCGCCACTGGCGGCACCATTCAGCGCCAGGCAGGTCAAATTGCACAAGAATCCCTTGCGCTTGCCAGGTTAGAGGGCTTACCCCAATGTAAAGCTCACCCGCCGCGTTTGCTGGACCTTGCCCCAGAATTTACACAGGGAACCGCTAATTTTTTCATGGTCAGCGAGGCTGCGCCAGGTAAAGATATGGCAAGTCTACTTACCGAATCACACCAAACTGGAAAACCTTTCCCGCGCCGTGTGATCATCACCGTCCTGGATGCCTTATTTGATTTATTTGCTCGTGCCCATCGGGCAGGGGTATTATGGAACGATGTCAAATTAGACCATATCTACTGGCACAATCCGACCGGCCAGGTAGCGGTCATCGACTGGGGCAACGCCCAATTCCTAGGCCAGGCTCAGGAGAAAAGTCAACGCACCCTACCGCGCTGGGAAGATTACCAGCAGTTGGTAGACACACTTGGCCTGTTCCTTCAACAAAACGCGCCCGAACTATATATAGACCTTGGTTGGGAAGAATTCCAGAATAAAGAGCTGGACCTGCCCCAGATATCTGTTCTTGCACGCCGGATTGCCTACCAGCAGCAAGTCATCGGATTGCGCGTGATGGAATACCAGGCGTTAATCCGGGTTATCCTGAGTGCAGAACCAGGTATCGATGGATTAAATAAAATCCGAAGCTATCAAAACCGCCTGGATGAGATCGGTGCCCCCTGGGAGGCAAAGGTTATACTGGATTATGCCAAATCCCTGATCGTAAATGCATTAGCTGAAGGCGATACACAAATTGCCATCAAAGGGACAACCATTGTGTGGGATTTATTTGATGATTCTCTCGACCTTTCCTGGCATTTATTACGGGAATACTTCAGAATCCCAGACCTGATTTCCCACCCCGGCTTGTATGAACTGGCGAGGACTACCCTCAATGAAAATTGGTCATCTGCATTATGGGCCTTGACAACAATCGCTCGCGAAAAACAGAGCCCCGACTGGTGGGATCACATCATGCCAGTCCTCCGGCAAAAAGCAGTGGGAACTGCAGCATCGAGACCCTACCAAATTGGGCGCGCCCTACATTCGTGGTCTCAATCCCAAAAACCTCAGGAACAAAATAGCCCGGAAAGAATCTCAAACATATTACAAAATTGGCGCCAAAAAGGGGAATCCCTTGAGGATAATCCTTTTGATTACCACTTACTTGAATTGATTCAGGCTGAACCCGGTATACCAAAACAAATCCTCGCTGAAGCCAAACAAAGTTTTGCTGAAGGACAGGACGCCGTTCGGGAACTTGTTAAAGCCTGGCATACCATGAACTGGGACGCCTTTCCAAAAGCTGTTCGCAACCTCATCAACTGGGATCCGGATCGTTGGGGCATCATTCACCTGGCAGAATCCGTTGATGCCCTCCAAACCTGGATAAATAATCTATACGAAGGCCCATCAGGAGGAATGGAGATCCCATCATTCATCGATCAGACCATCGAAAATCGCCCCAAAATAGAAAAAGTCCTGGGCACCCCTCCCTGGATGAAGTCCCTGGTAAAAATGCTTGCCGCCTTAAAGAATGGCGTGCCCGTTTCAAACTTCAAAATGGAAGTTACCCATTGGAGTCCCTGGTTGTTAGGCTATAAAACCGTCTACGATGAAAGCCAGATCAATGCTGATCAAAAGGTTGTTCAAGAAACATTAGCCCATTTTACACAACACCTGAAGAATTGGAGCGACCTCGAAACAGGTCTGGAAGATGTCAGGAGAGATGCACCTCAATATCATCCAGCGTGCAAAAAAATAATCAAAGACTTTCATTCAATTACCAACCTGAATTTGGATGTCTCAAAAATCGCATCTGAATGCCAAACACCCCCACACCCGGTGCTTAACGATACATGCCAGGTACTTCGCATCCTCGCTTCATGGCGTTGTGCTCTCGCAGCAAAGGACAACCCAAAAGCGCTTTCCATTTTGAAGAAGGCTAATCAAAAAGGATGGCGAATTCTAAACCATGCACATGAAATCACTGCAGAGTGGATTGATGACATTCAGCCCTTGCTAATGGCAATCGCCAACCAGGCTTTGCCGGCAGAACAAGCATCACTCAAAAAACAACATCAAAGGCTGGTGAGTATTGCCAATGATTGCCACGAACTTAAAGAAAACTGGGAAATGATTTATGTTACTGGTCTCAATGCCCAATTGCTTGAAAACCTTACCAAGACGGCTGATGCAAACCGAACAGCCTTTTTAGAGTGGCGACGATCTTTTGAACATACCAACGATCGAACGAGTGCCTTACTTTACAACGTTGATTTAGACCATATTCGCCGCATATCCGATGATTTATTACGCCTATCACAACATTTCCGACAAGCGCAGCTCAACTTTTCAGAATTACGGGAAGGGAAAGATATCCCCTTTGCAACAACCTTGCAGATTGGTAACCGACTACTCAACCATCTCAGGGAGGTTGAACAGGTTTTGGCAACCAACCCAGAGGATGTACATTTCCCCGGATGGATCGATACCTTGCAAAGCATCGATACTGCAAGAACGCAACCTGAAAGACGAGAATTGGTCTTGAATATGTCACACGATCACCCTCTTTACGCCTGGCTGGTACAATCATTGCTTGCGCAGTGAAATGGAATTACATTAGAAATGGATTTCATATGGAAACAAAAAAATTTGGACCGAATAAAAAATTTAAGTTAGCTGAACCACTGGATACCTGGTTGTCCTATGGCTTGCGCGATTTTTCCGTTCCAGAAGCCGTCGGCTCTTCAGCAAGGGTCTTCAGCCTGGACTTCCCACCTTTAACAGGTGACTTTGCCGATTATCCAGCGATCAAAATCATGCGTCCGGATAAAATAGATTATGCTTTGCCTTTATTCAGGAGCGAAATCGCCATCCTTGACATCTTACAAGACGTGCCTGGAATTACACCCATGATTGGTTTGGGCTACATGCAAGTAAGCGACGGCGTTTGGCCTGACGAAATTGCCCCACTCACAGCATCTCAAAAAGAACAAGCTTCAGCCTCAAATCTGGTTGGGACTGTAGACTTGTACAGCATGGATGAAACGCACCAATTTCTGGCTGAATTGGACACTCGAATATCCGAAAACTGGTTAGCTTTTATTGTCTTGCCGAATCGCTGGGAGGATAACCTCTATCTACGATGTGATGCAGGGTACTCTCGTGGTGATTATAACCGTACGCTTCCCGTCAGTATTGCGCTACAAGCCGCCTTACAAATCTGTGAAATTCTCCAGGTAGCCCATGAAAAAGGCATTGTTTACCTGGATCACAAAGCTTTGCATTATTACTGGAACGAGCCTCGCCAACAAGTTTACATTTTGGATTGGAACATTGGACGCCAGATAAAAAATGGCAATGCAACGGACGTCTATGAATTTGACGTTTTACAGTTCAGCGCACGCGCCTTGCACCATTTCATGACCGGCCGCCAGGCTGCCGGGTCAGTAAAAGTTGGCCCAAACAATCCTGAAGAAATCTCCAATGCGCCTCATAAATACGAACCCATATGGACTTATGATGATCAAAAAAGGTTAACACAGGATGAAATGGACGTCTTGGGGCAAGCGATTCAGGGACACTATAAAACGCCTTCGGCGTTGGCAGAAGATTTACAAACCTTGTATAATCAACGTCAATCTCAAGCTTGATTTCCCTGGCTGAGAAAGGAAAAACATGCTAAAGGACCTCATCCTCAAGGCAAAAAACATCCTTAAAGAAACGCATCCCTCTGATCAGGATTTGGCAGAGGTTGAAAATGGTCTCAGCGCTTACCTTGAAGCGATAGCCACCGAGCGCATCTCAGACCCGGTAGGTTTTGAAGAACTGGAACATGCCAATCGTTTATTACGAGAAGTCAGACGTGAGCGGTCTCGACGGTTTGCTGAATCCCAGGCACAGGAAAACCCCTCTGCAAAGCTGTCCCCTGACAAAGAAAAACCCACACCTCAAAAAGAAGATGTTAACATCTCACCTCAACTTGGCGAGGATGATGCATACGACCCGCTCAATAAATTTCTCAGTTCCAGTCACGATCCTGAAGCAGAAGCGATCATGGATACTGCAGAAGAAGCTTTTTACGCTGGCAATTATCAAAAGGCTATTCCACTCTTTGAAAAAGTCCTTCAAATCGAACCCGGTTGGAATCGGGCTCAAGAACACCACGATGAAGCTGAAGCGTTCCTGCGCACCGGTAATATCCCATCGGTTGCCCTGCCGCCTGAAGCTGGTAAATCCTACGGGAAAGCCCAATCCGCCGCCCGAGTTTTTCGTTATCAAACAGCCCTGAATTATTTGGATCAAGCCTTTGATAACCTAAAGGAAGCTGGCGTCAACCGCTGGCGTGAGGGTGAAGAACTGCGCCAAGACCTTGAAAACCAGATGCAAGCCCATGAGGTTTACCAAGAAGGGCTCTCCTTGCTCAACCAGGGCGACCTGCAAGGTGGTCTCGCAAAAATACAAACGGCTGCCAGCGCGGTAGCTCTCCCTGAATATATTGACAAAGCCAGTGAAATCCGGGAAGACCTCTCAACATTAAATGAGATTGCAGATATTGTAAACTTGAGCGGCAATATCCCCCCACAGAAATTAGCGGAATCTCGCGTTAAACTAGATCGATTGTCTGTAAAGTACGGTGAAACCCCCCAAATCTCCCGTTTACGAAACCGGATGGATATTGTCCTTCCTGCCGTGACAGCCGCTGTCATTGAAAGTGTTCAACGTTACAAACGTATGGGTGAATCAGCAAGCACCCTCAAAGCTGCCAAAGAGGCTTATTCACAGTCCATAGAACAATTAGATATCCTTCAGTCACTGCAGCCAGACCACCCCCAAAGCCAATCTCTGCGATCATCGATTAAGGACTCCCTCCAGGAAATTACAAGCCTGGAAGACAGCTTGCAAAGAGCCAACCAATCCCTAAATTCAGAAAATCGGTTTTTCCCTCGAAATGCATTTGCAATCAGCAAAGCTGTTCGCACCCGCTTTCCGGAAGACCCGGAAGTTCTTGATCTAAAACATCGTCTGCGCTGGTACCCGATCACCTTATATGGCGGCGGCGCCTTGGCGGGCATCCTGATCCTCGTCCTATTGTGGTTTGGTGGGCGAGGTATCGCCGGGTTGGTACGGCAGCGGCAGCTGGCGCTGACCCCTTCACCGACGGCAACCGGCACCATCACGCCTACACCCACGATTTCACCGACTTCAACGGTAACGCCCACCCCCACACCGGAGCGATCACCCACGCCGGTGTATTCACCAACCGCAACCCCGGTTATCACGGGGACTGTACTGCGTACGCTATTTGCTCGAGAAGGTTGTTATGAATCCTACCGGGCTGTTGGAAGAATTCCAGAAGGCGCTGTGGTCTCTTTGATTGCAATCCCAGACCGTGTCTTTGACAATTTGAACCGTGAGTGTGTTTTAATTGAATACCGGACGGAGGATCGGGCAATCATCGGTTATGTCCCCCTGGTTGACATGAGCATCCCTTAATAAAAAAATAGGGGGGCGATGGTCTTTAATTCCTCGACCCTATTTTTCCGTTATCAAAACCCTCTCATTTGACCTTCCCAGGGTGGGTCCTTGCCTTCCTGGAACTCATCGACACCGGGTCCCCCCAAGTTTCGCAAACGCCAAATGCCGAATATATAGCTGATCACCAGTACGATGATTGTCACCGGCCAACCCAACAAGGTGTTCGCCCAGGTTAATTGTCAAGCGTTACCCTGCTGAAACAACAGTATTTGCAGCCCCAGCCGTATGGCAAAAAAGAAAGCCCACATCCAGGTAACCTCAGCGTATGCCGGTTTCACATCCTCGCGCCAAAACCAATCTAAGGGCCATCCCCGTGTCAAATGGCTGACCCATGCGGCAAGCGGTTTTCCAATAATATTGCTGAGCACTGCCCCCAAAACCAATAGACCGCTGCTGATAATGCCAGGGATAAAATAGCTTGCAGCGTTCCGTGTCAGCAAAGCCAGCCCCGCAGCCAGGCTGACTGCCAAAAGTCCACCCAATGCGTAATGCCATTTCTCTTTACGAATCAAGCGGCGTAGGCAGAATAGAACAGCCAATCCCAAAGCTGCAAAAACAGCTGGCTGCAATCCAAAAATCCCGTTGACAATCGCGAAAACGATTGGGGCAGCAGCGCGTCAAATGTCTTTCCGGATAAGACAGATTTTAATTCTTGTAAAATTTCATTCTTTTTGATGTTCAATATCTGCCACCTTCTCCGATGTATTCCTGCCGACTAAGCACGAATAATCAGAATAATGCCTAAGACAATTTCAACAACCAGGCTGATGATGTTTGACGTTTCGACAGATTTATCCAAAATCATGGATACCGCCCGCACCAATGCAATCACAAGATACATGATGCCCAACATGTTATAAACTTGTGGGGTTCGATAGTAGAGAGCAACGCCGCCGAGGGCGATAAACAAACCGCCAAAGATTGACCGAATTTCCGTAATCCCTCGCCCACCATCCGCCCGCAATCCGGTGAAGCCGTAAATCGATTCGGGTTTGATCAATGCTAACAAACCCGTCACAATTGTGCCAGTAGCCGCAACAATTTTTAAAACCATCCATACTGTCGCCATATTTTTTCCTCTCAGGTCTTGATATAAATTTAATTAATTTTGAAGATATTTTGATAGCGATGCCTCTTTGCGACTGCCCAACAAAAATGTTAACCAATTTCCCTTACTGCGATAAAGGGCAATCAATACATACAAACAGCCCGTGAAGAAACCAAACACCATCATCAGGAGAATCCAAATAACAGCAGCATAAACTTGTTTTTCTCGGAGGGCAATCCAGATTGAGAACAATGCGAATCCAACATACAAATCAACAACAGAAACGATTCCCCAGGGATTTCTCAATAATTCTCCGCCATCCTGCCCAAAATTACCATTGATAAAACCATTTAACAATACTGCTATCATTGCAAACAAACCCAACCAGGCAATAATTTTTGCGATTTTCATCGTTTATCCTCCAACAATTTGAATGTTCATTTTTTTGACGACCAGGGAACAAAGCCACTTATTCTTTCAAGATAGTCCTCGAAGCCTGGTTTCGTGTGATTCAGTTTCCGTTCCAACATAGCAGCGCCAGAGACATTCACCAAATAATGAGTCATACATATTGGACTAAAAACCGTCCACCATGCGCCCGTCTCTACAGCAATCAGAAAAAAACCCACCATTGGGCGGCATCACCAAAATAATTTGGATGCCGTGAATAACGTCATAAATCAGTGCGCAGCGGCTGCCCCTTATTCTCAGGATCAGTCATAGGAAATTCGCAAATCCAAAAATCCACAACCCCCATAAGGGGCGTGAAGATTGGAAAAACCTTACGGCAGCCATTTCCTCAACCCCTTTTTCTCAGGTTCTGCATAATGTGCCTTTGATTCAATCCAGTTGACGCACAAGGACCCGGGCCCGACATGCACGCCCAGGGCTGGGGTGACCTCATTAACCATGGGGTTTGCCAAATCCGGGGATAATCTCTTTAAGTTTTTTAATCAATTTCTCAACCTGGTCGGGTACATTGGCGTGGGTGATTCCGAATAACGTTGCATAGGGGATATTATCAACTGCCGTTTGAAGAACTTTCATAAAAGCCTTGTTCCTTGTACGAGCAATCTCCAACTTAGAGATGTGATTATTCATTTTAAGGATTGGCTTTATCCCCAAAATGCTGAC
>JAXHUT010000358.1:0-3247 GCA_034189405.1 Chloroflexota bacterium | reverse complement strand
AATTTTCGTCGACCTCAGCTTCTACGATTAATTGTAATCTAGCTTGATGCTCGATTACTAACTTATTTATACAAGGCAATTAGGGCAAAAGCTTGAAGCAGAATCATGGCGTAATTTCATCCCCAAAGTAAATTTATTGTTAATTCTCAAGCTTATTTTTACCTAACCCTAAATCCCTTTCCTAAAAGGAAGGGACTTTAAAACACCCCTTCCCTTCAGGGAGGGGGCAGGGGGTAGGTGGTCATCAGATTTTTCAAATATTGGATAACAGAGAATAGGGGCTGCCCATTTACTTTTAGGACAACCCCTTGATTCTTTACTCAGTTGGGTCTAAACCTTTTTCTTCTGGAATGCGTGCCATAGCGGCGACGGAATCGCCCGCCTCGAGGTTCATAATGGTCACACCGCGTGTGGCACGATGCTGAATTGTAATATCTTCAATCGCCATGCGGATGACAATACCGTTGCTGGAAATCAGGGAAATCTCGTCATTTTCCTGTACCACACTGGCTTCAGCGATTTTGCCGATGCTCTTCATCGCCCGCTTATCAATGGTCGCAACGCCCATTGTCGCGCGACCTTTGGGAGAGTATTCGGAAAGTTTTGACCGTTTCCCAATGCCTTTTTCAGTCACAACCAGTAAATCGCCGCCAGGTTCAACAACATCAAGGGCTGCTAATTGGTCACCTGGACGAGTACGAATCCCGATAACGCCTTTGGCAGTCCGTCCCATGGGGCGGATTAACGACTCGCTAAATCGCAAGGCTGACCCATTACGCGTCACCAGGATAATCTCATCCTCACCGCTTGTCAGGGATACCCATCCTAATTGATCATCCTCTTCGAGGGTGATGGCAATCAAACCAGACGGGCGCACGGATTCAAATTCGGAAAGCTCAACCCGCTTTACCCGTCCGCTGACAGTTGCCATGGTGCAGTATTTGGCATCCTTAAAATCAGCCACAGGTACCACGGCTGTCACCTTTTCATCAGGGGCAATGTTGATCACGTTGATGATTGAAATACCCCGCCCGGTACGGACTTCATCCGGCAGCTGCCAGACCTTTTCTGAATAGACCTTCCCCTTGTCTGTGAAGAACAGTAAAACGCTCAGGGTGTGGCATCGCAAGAAGAATTCAACCTCATCCTCATCACGCATGGATTGACCAATCACACCACGTCCGCCGCGTCCCTGTGACCGGTAGGTCGTTTCGGAAACACGTTTGATATAACCTTTACGAGTCAGGCTGACCAGCACATCCTCTTTTTTGACCAGAGCTTCTTCAGAAAGATCGCTGCTGGCATCCGGTGCAATCACGGTACGGCGTTCATCGCCATATTTCTCAACGATTTCGTTGAGGTCCGTACGGATGATCTCGAGGATCTTTTTGGGGTGCTGCAGAAGGTCTTCCAGGTATTCGATCTCTGCCATGACTTCTTTATGCTCGTCCATGATTTTTTGGCGTTCTAATGCTGCCAAACGCCTCAGCTGCATGTCGAGGATGGCTTGTGCTTGGGCATCACTCAGTTTAAAACGCGTGATTAATCTCCCTTTGGCAGTATCTGCATCGTCCGATTCTCGAATGGTTTGGATGACGTCATCCAAATTTGCCAGGGCAATTAATAAGCCTTCCAGTATATGCACCCGGGCTTTTGCTTTATCGAGATCATACTGGGTACGGCGGGTGATGACCTCCTGGCGGTGTTCCAGGTAGAACTGCAGCGCACGTTTGAGGGGCAGCAAACGCGGTTCTTCATGCACCAGGGCTAAGATTTGCGCGCCGAAGGTGGATTGCAGGGGGGTGTATTTGTAAAGCTGGTTCAACACACGTTTGGGCTGTGCGTTGCGTTTGAGCTCGATCACAATACGCATCCCGTTTCGATCGGATTCATCGCGCATATCGCTGATCGAATCCAGCCGACCTCCACGAACCAGCTCTGCGATGCGTTCGATCAGGGTGGTTTTATTGAGTTGATAAGGGATTTCTGTGATGGTGATGGTAAATTTACCACCTGATTTTTCCTCAATGGTGGCTGTGCCCCGCATGATGATGCGGCCGCGACCGGTGCTGTAAGCCTGGCGAATACCTTCATCGCCGATGATCATCCCGCCCGTCGGGAAATCTGGCCCGGGTAAGAATTCCATCAAAGTTTCGACACTGACATCGTCCATTTCATCGTAGCGATCGATCAAGTGGTTGAGGGCAGCCACCAGCTCATTCAGGTTATGCGGTGGAACGTTGGTCGCCATACCGACGGCAATACCGGATGAGCCGTTTAATAAGAGATTGGGAAGACGTGACGGCAAAACCGCGGGTTCCTGCAGGGAGCCGTCAAAATTATCGATGAAATCGACCGTTTCTTTATTGAGATCAACCAGCATTTCCTCAGAGATTTGCGATAATCGCGCTTCGGTGTAGCGCATGGCTGCCGGTGAGTCGCCATCGATTGAGCCGAAGTTGCCCTGTCCGTCAACCATGGGGTAACGCATGGAAAAGTCCTGCGCCATACGCGCCATGGCATCATAAACCGCCATATCACCGTGGGGGTGGTATTTGCCGAGCACCTCACCGACGATACGGGCGGACTTCCTGTGGGGGGAATTTGCCCGAATGCCCATATCGCGCAAGGCATAAAGGATACGGCGGTGGACGGGTTTGAGTCCATCGCGCACATCCGGGATAGCTCGGGCGACGATCACGCTCATCGCATAATCGAGGTAAGCCTCGCGCATTTCGTTATCAATATCAACTTGCTGAACAACACCAATTTCTGACATTAATTCTGGTCCTTATTTTGAAAATTCGATGGTTCTGCTTACAACAAACACCTCCGACTCGTGCAAAAAAGGAGGCGTATGTTCTGTTCGTATAACCCTTTTATTATACCCCAGGATAGTGTTTTGGGCATATTTTGCGGTGTAAAAACATTTAGTATTATAATGAAAGACCACCTTTGAAGTGAGTGAAGATTTGTTTGAAGATGAGGACAACCAGGGCATTTCCCCTGTGGGAAATTGCTATAAAAAGGCTGCTATTTTGTTTTTCGAAACTCTCAAATCAAGAGAGTGTTGAAAAACAGAATGTAATTTTGTATTCCACCAAACTCTTTATAAAATTTTTATTATATATAAAAATAATTAAGTAGGGGCGAGGCATGCCTCGCCCCTACCTCACAACCAATAGTTGGTCTACCATGTTTTTCAACACACTCAATCAATCGGATTGACCTTAAAGGTAAATTTTGC
>JAXHUT010000357.1:0-5084 GCA_034189405.1 Chloroflexota bacterium | reverse complement strand
TGATCCCGAGAAGTTCTCGGGGTTCGCGGCTGGTATGGGCATCGACCGCAGCACCCAGATGCGCTACCGTATTGACGACATCCGCCATTTCAGGAATAACGATATCCGGTTTTTGAAGCAATTTTAGGATAGGAATTAGGTAATTGGGTATTAGTTATTAGGAAATCAGGTATTAGGTCATCAGATGTTAGTTCATTGTTATTGAGGATTAGTATAGGAGGTAGAGTTGGGAAATGATAATCAGGGGTTGGAGTCTTTGGAAATTTGGCAAAAATCTGTTGATTATGCGGTCGATATTTGTCAAGATGTACTTCCGCTGTTGCCATCGGACGAAAAATGGGCTCTGAATTCCCAATTGCGTCGTTCTGTTCAAAGCATCCCAGCGAATATTGCTGAAGGTTATGGACGATATAATTTTCAAGAATCAATTCATTTTTGTTATATTGCAAGGGGCTCAATGGCAGAAACCAAGACTCACTTAGTTTTGGCTTATCGTCTTGGTTACATCGATGAGGTTCAACATCAAAAATTACAGATCCGTTTGGTAGAATTAGGGAAAATGCTTCATGGATACATTAAACACCTACGGAATCAAAAAAAACTGGCTCGCATAAAAGAAAATTCTCCTGTGGGAGATGAATATGATATTTTTCCTAATTCCCAGTACCAAATACCTAATACCGAGGAATAAGAATTCAAAAACAATCATAATTATAAATACAAGGACTACCCATGAAAACACCCATAACCTGGTTAAAAGACTATGTAAACATTGACGATTTGAATCTGGAAGAATTGGCGAAGGTGATGACCATGGTCGGATTGGAGGTTGAGGAAATCCGGCTGGTGGGCTTGCCGATGCCGCCTGGGGAACGGCATGCATTTAAATATACTGGTTTGTCCTGGCCGAAGGATAAGCTCATCGTTGCACAGGTAGATGAGGTCTTGCCGCATCCCAATGCAGACCGATTGGTGCTGTGTCGTCTGAATGATGGCGAGGAAGGGATCATCGTCCTGACCGGTGCACCGAACCTTTTCAAATATAAGGGGAAAGGGGCGCTTGAAAAGCCCTTGAAAGTAGCTTATGCCCGTGAGGGATCAATTCTTTATGATGGGCATCAACCTGGCCGCAAATTAACCACCCTTAAACGGATGAAAATCCGCGGGGTTGAATCCTTTTCTATGATTTGCTCGGAGAAAGAATTAGGTATTTCTGATGAACATGAAGGTGTGATCATCCTTGACGATGATGCACCAACCGGGATGCCTTTGGTGGACTATATGGGTGACGCAGTTTTTGACATAAAAACCCTGCCCAACATGGTGCGTGATGCCAGTATGCTGGGCATGGCGCGTGAGATCACGGCGGCAACGGGAAAAGAACTGGCATACCCTGACGATTCACTTGAAATGACTGGTCAGCCACTTAATAAGCGGGCATCAATCAAGATAGAAGATCCAGCGCTTAACCCACGTTTTGTGCTGGGATTGATTGAGGACATAGAGGTTCAGCCCAGTCCCTACTGGGTCAGACGACGCCTGAACCTGGCGGGGATGCGTCCGATTAACTGCATTGTGGACGCCACCAATTACGTTATGCTGGAATTAGGGGAGCCTTTACACGCCTTTGACTATGATATTTTGGTTGACCGTGCGAAGGGTGAACCTCCGACCATTATTACACGCACAGCAAGAGATGGGGAAAAACTGACCACGTTGGATGGCGTTGAACATGTCCTTGACAATGAAATGGTATTGGTTACCGACACTTATGGTCCCCTGTCACTGGCGGGGGTGATGGGCGGTGAGGAAAGCGTAGTTGGCGGTGAGACAAAATCTGTTTTGTTAGAGGGTGCCTCCTGGAATTTTATCAATATCCGCAAGACGGTATCGAAATTAAAGATCAATTCCGAAGCTGCTTATCGCTTCAGCCGGGGGATTCATCCTGCACTGGCTGAACTGGGTGTGCGATTGTGTTTGAAACGCATGCTTCAATGGGGCGGCGGTCAGGTGGCAAAAGGTTTAATGGATAATTATCCTGCACCTCCGGAGGACCCGGTTGTAAAACTCTCAGCGCAATGGGTGAATGACAGCCTCGGCACGGATATCAGCACAGGGGAAATGGTGGATATTTTAAGCGCTTTAGAATTCGAATGTCAGGTGGAAGGGGACACCATTACAGCCAAAACACCGTCGCACCGTCTGGATATTCATGATGGGATCATCGGTCGAGCGGATATGCTGGAGGAGATCAGCAGGATTTATGGGTATGATAAAATTCCTTCTCATCGATTAAATCAGCCCTTACCGCCGCAGCATGTGGACCCATCTTTGGCGATGGAGGAAACCCTGAAAGACCTCCTGGTCAACCTTGGCCTTCAGGAATTGGTCGCTTACCGAATGACATCACCGGAGCGTGAAGCCCGGCGATTCCCACCTGGTTACAAGGAGCCAGACCAGCCCTATGTGGAGCTCCAGAACCCGATCAGCGTTGAAAGACGCGTCATGCGCCGCAGCATACTGGCATCCATGCTTGAAATTTTGGAATATAACACCAGCCTCGCCCGAAGACTGGCTTTGTTTGAAATAGGGCCGGTCTTTCATCCTGTTGAAGGTCAGCAGCTGCCCAATGAGAAAATGATGCTTTCAATAGGGCTCACGGGTTTACGGGAGGTGCCGTCCTGGCAAGGGGATGAACCAGAAAATTTGGATTTCTATGATCTGAAAGGTGTCATAGAGGAATTGATGCGGGGCACCCATATTGATGATTACAGTTTTCAAGCGGGTGATCACCCTAGTTTTCACCCGGGGAAAACAGCCAAAATCCTCATTGGGGAGCAGCAGATTGGTGTAATGGGCGAAGTGCACCCGCTTGTCAAGGCGAATTATGAGATGGAAGAACCACCGGTGTATGCTGCAGAAATTGAGCTGAAACCCTTGCTGGAAGCAGGAAGTATTCTATTTGATGTGGAGGCCTTGCCAACCTATCCCCCCGTGCTGGAAGACCTGGCAGTGGTGGTTGAAGAGAATGTAACTGCTGCTGAAGTGGAAGATGTAATACGAAAAGGCGGTGGTGACTACCTGGCAAAAGTGCGGCTTTTTGATATCTACCGCGGGGAGCAGCTGGGTGATGGCAAGAAGAGCCTGGCTTTCAGTCTAACCTATATCGCGCCGGACCGCACATTGATGGATAAAGAAGTCTTGAAACTGCGTAAAAAAATTGTGCATTTGCTGGGAGAGGAATTAGGTGCGGAATTGCGCAGTTAAATCAGAGATTTACCTTTGAATTCCTGTAGGGGCACAGCCGTCTTCGATTCATCGCCGCATCTTGCCGTGCCCCTAAATTTGTTGATAGTGTCAGTGCCAGTCAAAGAGAATATTGAAAACCATTATTTCTCGCATAGATTGGACTATAATCTAATTAAGGTTAAATCGTCTTTTGGGAGGAATGGTGCGAATTACAACTTTAATTGAAAACCATCCCGATCAAAATCGGCCAGAATTAAAAGCGGAACACGGTGTATCCTTCTACATCGAGGTAGGTGAGCATGTTTATATGTCCGATGTAGGACAATCGGGGAATTTTGCTGATAATGCCGCCGCCATTGATGTTGACCTGGGATGTGTCGAGGCACTGGCGATTTCTCATTATCATTATGAACACGGCGGCGGACTTGGTCGGTTTATTGAAGAAAACAAAAAAGCAGCCATTTACTTACGTCGTTCAATAGAAGCGGAATATCTAGCAGTCGAAGATCCAGAATCGATTCGTTATATTGGGTTAGACCGTGGGTTGTTGAAACAGCATACGGATAGAATAATTTATGTTGACGACAATCAAGAGGTTGCGTCAGGTTTTCATCTGTTAACAAATATTCCCGGAAAACACCCTAAGCCTCATGGGGATGAGCGGTTGAAAATGCGTTTTAAAGGTGAAACAAAACCGGATACCTTCATGCACGAAATGGTAACCATTGTAAAGGAGCAAGAAGGCATTGTTGTTTTGACCGGCTGTGCGCATAACGGTGTGCTGAATATGATCGCCGCTGCCCAGAATGCTTTCCCTGGCAAGCCAATCCGGGCGGTGATTGGCGGTTTTCACCTCAATCGCGAGGATGATCAAACCGTGCGGGAGATCGGTAAAAACTGCTTGAATTGAATATTCCAAGGGTCTTTACCGGGTATTGTACCGGGGATCATGCAATGGAGATTCTTGGGGAGATTTTAGGAACAAGCTTGCAGCGTCTGTATACGGGCATAGTGATGACCTTTTAGTAATCATTTGATAAATAAACTATAGGAGGCATGATGTCAGAAATTGAAAAAAGAATATTAGGAAAATCGGGGATTGAAGTCACAAAAATTGGTGTGGGCTTGTGGGCGATTGGCGGGGATGAATGGGGCCAAGTCGATGACCGGGAGTCCCTGGATATGATTGATGCCGCGCTTGATCTGGGCATCAATTTCTTTGACACAGCTGATGTCTATGGAATGGGACATAGCGAAAAACTACTTGGTCGGTCGATGAAGGGCAGGCGAGATCAGTTCATCGTGGCGACAAAGATTGGCTGGGTCGGTTTTGATGATGAAAAGCAGGTCAGTCAATATGATACGGTTGAAAAACTCATCGCCGGTGTGGAGAGCAACCTGGAACGGCTTCAAACGGATTATGTTGACCTGGTTCAATGCCATATTGATTTCCGTGAAGCCAATATGGAAGTCTTTGTAGAGGGCTTTCAAAAGCTGCAAGCCCAGGGCAAGGTTCGAGCCTACGGCGTCAGCACGAGTGATTTTGAATATCTACAAGCCTTTAATGCGGACAACAAAGCAGCTACCCTTCAGATTGATTACTCGATTCTCAATCGGACACCTGAAGAGAACATCTTCCCCTATACCATTGAAAACAATCTAGGCGTACTGGTTCGGGGACCGCTGGCGATGGGCATCCTGACCGGAAAATTTTTTGAAGACTCCCGGTTTGAAGATGGGGATTTTCGTCAAAATTGGATCAAGAATGAGGATGAACACCAGATTTTTCTAAACGACCTTGAGAAGGTTGAAAAACTTGAAGTTTTAGCAAATGG
>JAXHUT010000356.1:0-3740 GCA_034189405.1 Chloroflexota bacterium | reverse complement strand
GATGGTTTCGATGATATCTTCGTTTGAAGGCCATTCCTCTTTCTGATAGACCTCTTCCCAAATGACGTCAACCAATTGCTGATAGGAAGCGCCGTATTCCGCCATCCCTTTAGCGTATTCCGGATCAAGCAGAGCCGCCTGAGCGTTGATGTCTGAAGGCGTGGGTTCGTGTTTGCGGATCAGATTCAGGAAGTCTGGATTGTGATCCCGGATGGGGCAGGGGTTGATCGTATTTTTGCCGTGGGTCTTTTGGTTCAAATCGGATTGCAGGTGTCGGAGATCCTGGAAAAATGGCTCCATGAAGACGTCATCCAAGGTCTTGCCCTGGGCATAGATGTCATTGATGTTGACGGGGGAATAGGGGACAAAGACGCAGGGGTTGACGTTGCCGTTCCAGTCGATATAGAAATATCCACCGTTGCCGTGCCCGCCGGCGGACAGACAACCATCCACTGCCGTACCGGAGTTCCAGAAATCGGCGATGAAAACTTTCTTCTCCCGCACAAAGCGCCAGGATTGCTGCCACATTTCCAATCGCTGCTGGGGCGTGGGCATCAGGTCAAGCGTGTAGGACCGGCCTATCGGCATATATTGGAACAGCCAGGCGACCGCAGCGTGTTTTTCATAGAAGATGAAGTCAATAAACTCTTCCGACATCAGGATGTCGGCATTTTCGCGGGTGGGCGTCAGGCTGACGCCGTAGAGCACGCCGGCGTCGTAAAGCCGGTCCAGCGTCTTACAAGCCTTGTCGAAGATGCCCTCGCCGCGCCGATCGTCAGTTTGCTCTCGCCAGCCTTCCAAAGAAACCATCGGGATGATGTTCCCCAGATCAGCCATGCGCTGGGCAACTTCCTCGGTGATCAGGGTGCCGTTGGTGTAGAACATGAAGTAATTGTCCTGATGTTTCTCAGCCAGGTCCAACAGGCCTTTCCCTTGAGAGCGATAAACCATTGGCTCGCCGCCGCTGACCACGGTGAACTGGAGGCCCCAATAATCGTGAGCTTCGGCGACGATTCGGCTGACCGTATCCCAGTCCAGCGATTTCACGCGCTCATCAGAATCCGCGTAACAACCTTTGCAGTGCAGGTTGCATGCCCTGGTCGGGCTGACCAGCAGGAAAGAGGGTTGGCTGACGCCATATTTCTGTTTAAAGTTTTCCACTTTTTCCAAGCGTTGCTTCTTTTCGATGAAAAGGTCTTTGCCGAGGATGTTGCCTGCTTTATCATAGGTGGCATCGGAAAGTTGCCGCTCGTTCAGGATCCGTCGAGTGGTCTCCAGGAGGGCCAGGCTTAATGCCGTCTTGTCCTCAACGAGCCCGGGAGCAAGATCTTGATTAGATTTCAACCTCTCTTTGCTGTTCTTCGTAATGAAATTCTTGCCCATGTTGACGGCCATGTTGACCACGACCTTGTTTTGAGCCAACTTGGGTCCTTTTTGCAATATTGATTTCATTAGGGAACCCATTTCTGTGGTGGCGGCGGTCTCTTTTGTCTTTGCTTTGTTCGCCATATATACCTCCAAAATATTTATAACCGGAAAAACGTTTAAAAATTATTGAATGCTTTAAGTCTATTGTATTGATCTTTGCTAAAAAATCCTTGTTACTAAAGTTGTATTTAGTATCGAAATTCCACGTTAACAACAATTTTACACCATTTTCACCCAAACTGGGTGAAACTTTTGGCTGTTTCTTCTTTTTATTCACAGATAGGTTAAAAGTGAACCCAATATTTTCCAAAAATCACACAAAAACGGATATTCTTTCACTTTTAACAAAGGGTTTTCAGTATTTTCATGTGATTTCACACTATAGGTTAAATAGAAAAACAGATTGGGATTATTGAGACCGATGATTAAGCCATGCATTTTTCATACACGTCTCTAAACGGATATTTTGCCGGAAGTTTCATCACCACATATCTTGCGGTTCTGATAATTTTCCCTGCCAGAAAATCATACTTCAAACGAAAGGTTTTAATTTGCTGCCGAAATTCCGAACTGCCTAGAAAATCTAATTTGAACAACAAGAACAAATTGTAGGCAAGCATCATCATTTGAAATATGGCCTCATTTCCCCAGAATGATTTCAGCAATAAATGTCCAACGCCCATGTCATATTCACCCTCATCCCCCCTGACTGGTGCCTTTTACCTCTTTAGGATAATATACAAGGGTGCGGTGTGGTTTTCACCGCACCATTTGTAGCAAGGTTTCAGTTTCTTTCTTGTCTAACTATATGGTCTTTGTCCATTGTGACGAACTACCAGCTACGAGCTACCAGCTTTTTCGCCTTTCAACTTTCAGCTTTGAGCTTTTAG
Organism: Chloroflexota bacterium; assembly: GCA_034189405.1. Taxonomy (GTDB): domain Bacteria; phylum Chloroflexota; class Anaerolineae; order Anaerolineales; family Anaerolineaceae; genus Brevifilum. The sequence goes on along the minus strand of JAXHUT010000356.1, from coordinate 1,422 downwards.
CTTTGATCTACGAACTACGAGCTATCAAGTTTGTTATTTGTTTATCAACACTCCCTGTCAAATTTTCTGTCAAATTTTGTTGACATTGGTCCAATGTTTAATTATAATATACAAGTAAATAAGCCATAAAGGGTGCACCTCCTGCCCGGACGCAAGGTGCACAATGGGGGAAGCTGGTGAAAGTCCAGCACTGTCCCGCAACGGTAACACCCCTGGTGAAGTCCGATAACCCGCCCTTTGTGACCCAAAACACTTCGTGGAAAGGCAGTTTTGGTACCGGTGATTTTTTACTAGCCGGCCTCATCCTGTCGCCCAACCTGGGCGTTATGTTTTAACGACCTTTTCACGTAAAGGTCGTTTTTTATTACATAAGGAATTCTACTATGAAAAAGCCCACCATCACAAAACTATTAATTTTATTGACCACTATCTTCATGCTAAGTGCTTCTTTTATGGGTGTTGATGCCGCTGCTATCCAAAACAAAAAAGCCCAGGAAGACATTCAAAGTACCATTGACAGCGCATTCGATTACCTAAAAACTCAAATTAATCAGGATGGTGGTGTTCGTTGGATGGATGATACATCAAGCGTCCCCACAACAATTCGCACTGTTCTAGCACTTGCAGGACATCATTTCCCGCAGGATTATCTAAGCGCTTCTTCAGGACAGCTGCCCATTGATTTCCTCTCAAATTCTGGGGGGGCTTGGGTGAACCAGAGGGAGAGCGAATCACCGTCATTTAATGTTGCAAGAGCCGGACAGCTCCTGACTGCAATTGCTGCTGCAAATGAAAATCCAAGGCGTTTTGGTAAGGACCCGGTGGATTACATCAAGGAAATCAACAATCAATATGATTTAACAACGGGTATTTATGGGACAGCGACAGAAGAGAATGTGACGGACCAGGTATGGGCGATCTTAGGATTAGCTGCCAACCATGCCTCAATTCCCGCTGATACCGCTAATTGGCTTGCTCGTGCTCAAAATGACGATGGCAGTTGGGACGATGGGTTTGGCGGCTTCCTCGATATTACACCATTAGCCATCATGGCATTAATAGCATCGGACCACACCAGCGCAGGTTTACCTGAAATTCAAAATGCGATCGATTTTTTAGAAAACAATCAACAAAACAATGGCGGATGGCAAACACAATGGGATTCAACCACCAATGCAAATACAACCGGCATGATCCTCCAGGCGATCGCTTCAATAGGACAAAACCCACGCGATGAAGAATGGAAAAAGAATGGTGAAAACCCGTTAACTGCACTCAGCGCTTTACAAAAAGAAAATGGGATGATTGGTGGGGAATATGCAAACGCTTATTCCACAACAGAAGCCTTGCTCGGCCTGTCTGGGGAACCACTATATTCTCTGGGATATTTGACTCGATCCCATCAAGCTTTTACCTACATCC
>JAXHUT010000355.1:0-2263 GCA_034189405.1 Chloroflexota bacterium | reverse complement strand
CATCTTTCGTCTGCTTCGTCCTTGCATTTTGTTTGACTAACTTACTTGCGGATATTTTCGACGATACTGACACCAATTGATGCACATGGACTTTTGAAAATATACCGATCCAAGGTTGAAAACGGCCTGCCTGAAAGGCAGGGGTTTTGAACCCTATTTACAGACAATAAAGAGAAAAACATCCTTCCACTTATCATGGACCTAACAAACCCCTCCCCCGCATTAGGTTGGCATCACAAAGAAAGAAGCGCTCTTATCGAACGTGGTCCTGTTGATTTGGTAATGGCATTGGCATTAATCCATCATTTATCTATAGGAAATAATGTGCCGTTGAATAAAATAGCTCACTTTTTTTCTGATCTTTGTGAGTTTTTAATCGTTGAGTTTATACCCAAGTCAGATTCCCAGGTCAAACGATTATTGTCTTCACGTGAGGATATATTTCCAAATTATACGGTAGAAGGTTTTGAGGTCGCCTTTACAAGCCATTTTAAAATCCTTGATCAAAAAAATGTCCAGGGTTCCCAAAGAACCCTATATTTGATGCAAAGACTTCAATAATAACTTGGGGTCAACTTGTAAGTAATGTATCTGTTAGCAGAAAGGGAAGCTGCGGTACAATAAGCACCTGCCAGATAGTGTAAAGATTGAGAAATCTCCGCTTAACATCCTTTCAAGTTATTTAGCCTCTTGTTTATCAACTCGTTTATGAAAATCAACATTTACAAAAAATTTAAAAACCTAAAAGAATTTCTTATCATCCGCAAGAGTGGTTTATTCGACGAAGATTACTATTTGCACGCATACCCTGAAGTAAAACACCAGAATATCAACCCGATCATGCACTATATCAAGACCGGCTGGCATCAAGGTAAAAATCCATCCCCTGATTTTGACACAGCTTATTACCTGAGAGAGAACAAAGATATTCGCATGGGCAGAATCAACCCTTTGGTGCACTACATCCAATTTGGTAGAGCAGAAGACCGTCCGCCCAATCGGTCATTTACCTATTACGGCTGGATTGACCAGTACGATACCCTCTCCCCCAATGACCGTTCATCGATGCTCGCCCACATAGACACCTTCAAACAAAAGCCGCTGATATCGATCGTCATCCCGGTCTTTAACCCGCCTGAACCATTCCTGCGTGAAGCCCTTGATTCAGTTCTGGGACAGGTCTATCCCCATTGGGAATGCTGTATCGCGGATGACGCTTCGACCGAGCCTTATGTTCGCAAAATTCTAAACGAATACCAGGAAAAAGACCCGCGATTTAAAATCACCTTTCGTGAAATTAACGGCCATATTTCTGCTGCATCCAACACTGCCCTCTCATTAGCAAGCGGGGATTATATTGGTTTTCTCGACCATGATGATCTCCTCAGAGAACACACGCTTTATATGGTCGCGTACGAAATAAATCGCTTTCCAGACGCAGAAATCATTTACAGCGACGAAGACCTGATCGACGAATTTGGCGTGCGATATGATCCCTATTTCAAACCTGACTGGAATCCTGATTTATTTTATGGTCATAATCTAATCACCTATTTTGCCGTTTATCGAAGGGAAAGGGTCAAAAAATTAGGCGGTTTTCGTAAAGGTTATGAAGGCGCCCAGGATTGGGACCTCGCTATGCGAATAACCGAACAAATCCCGGGGTCAACCATCCGCCATATCCCCTTTATTCTTTATCATTGGCGCGCCGTTATTGGCTCAACAGCCCTATCCTCACAGTACAATGACTATGCGAAAAGTGCGGAATTGTCAACGCTTCGCACCCACTTTACAAGAACCAAGCGTCCTGTGGATATCTCACAAACCAATGACGGCTTCTGGAGAGTCAAGCATCAGATTGAAGATCCCAAACCTTTGGTAAGCATCATCATACCCTCGAGAAACAAGGTCCGCCTATTAAAGAAATGCCTGACCAGTATCCAGAAAAAAACGCAGTATGCACATTATGAAATTCTAATTGTTGATAACCAAACCGATCAACCGGAGTCTTTGGACTACCTTGATGAGATTGAGCAAGAGGGAAAAATTAGCGTAATAAAATTCCCGCATCCTTTCAACTATTCCGCAATCAATAATTTTGCTGGTGATTATGCCAATGGCGAGGTGCTCATCTTCCTGAATAATGATATTGAAGTAATCTCACCTGACTGGCTGGACGAGATGGTCGGTCATGCGCTTCGGCCCGAGATCGGTGCCGTTGGCGCCATACTGTATTATCCCAACGACACCATTCAACACGCGG
>JAXHUT010000354.1:0-4709 GCA_034189405.1 Chloroflexota bacterium | reverse complement strand
CGAAGTGCGGCATATGGGTTTGTTTATTGAACCGCTGTTTGTTGTGGGTTATGGATTGGATTATCGTCAATTTGGGCGCGGCGGTGATGAGATCCGTGTATTAACGCCTGAAGGCCAGGCTTGGGTGGACGACCAAATTAAACAAGGATTAGGTTGATTCCAAGGCATTCCGCAGGGGTTGAGATTTAAATATAGGATTTCAATCTCTTTACCAGGATTTCATTGATTGCTGGCAAGTTGTCGTTTTTACTGATGATGCTGGACCATTGTTTGCCAGTGTTGATCAGCGTGACTTCAACATCCGTAAGTCTTTCAATTTTGTTAATCAAATTCTTGACTTTTGAAGTTAGTTGAGACCATTGGGTAGCATCTTTGACCTCAGGATCAAAATGCTCCATAAATGTGAGTGCAATTTTATTGGCACCATTTAACATGACAATGCGTTTTAGCAACGAATAATCGATCCCTTTTGCTTTCCTTCTAACTTGACGCTGACCTGTCTCCGGGTCAATAATCGAACTGTATTCAATAATTCCTAAAGATCGCATCTCATCCACTGTGAATTCTTCCACATCTCCCATTGAACCTGTGCCTTCGCGGGTGGGTAGAGCTTTGACGCAAGCAATCACATCATCGACAGACCGCCAATTCAAGCCTACGCCCGCAATACCAGATGGTGCAGTGACATCGACAGAGGTGACATTAGGGTATTCTCCATGGTACCGCGAAAGAAAAGTGCCCTGTGTGTTTTCAATGCTGATGGTGCCTTTTTTGGCTAGTTGGTTCGCCAGTTCAGGGACATCATCAAGGTAGGGTTGAAGAGATTTGATTTCTTGAGCCAGTGGTGCTATCCGCAAAGCAGCATGGGACATCGCAATCCCTGTGCCGCTTTTTGTGCTGCCGATGGCATTCATGTTTGAGCTGTCGATCTCTTCTTGAATGTTTTCCGGTGTAATGATCGGGCATTTAGGGTCAACGCGCACCTTTTCAGGTGAAAGATGGAACTGCTTGACTTCAGCTAAGAATTTTTCAACATTGACTGCCGTTCCAGGTCCGAGACCGATCAGGCATTCTTCAAAAATAAATCCTAATGGCAATTGGTTGGTTTTGATGTAATTATCTTCAATGAACAGTCCGTGTTCAGGGTTCGTTCCTCCGCATCCCCTGAACACACCCAGCGCATGATTCCTGAAAGTCTGCCACGCGCTGATAAACCCCTTCCCTTCGTCTCCCCAAAAACCACCCACGACAATATTTGCGCCCATGCTTTTTCCTCCGATGCAATCTAAAAAACGATGAATTGGTTACACGGGCACAATTATAACACCTGAGTTTATCAAATTAGTGTCCCGAAAACTCGAAGTTTACCCGTAAAAATGATGAAATTTTGAGCAAATGAGAAACTCAGGAGCTAAAAGATGACGGATTGGTCACACGGGCTCAGTTATAACATGCTGAACTTTATATCAGGGATTGGGCAAAGTATATCGCCTTCTATGATCGGATGGCAAATCGGTGACCGTCCGGGTCCCTGCCCTCTGAGATCGGTGCGCCATCTTCCAGTGGGCGGATTTCACCCATCCTGATGCCCGCCTCAATAATCCTCTCCCTTGCCCGACGGATATCATCAACCTTAAAGACAATCTCGTGATCCTCTTGTGGATCCTGATGGGCGCCGCCGTGGAGTGCCAGGGTCGCCTCCCCCACCTCAAATTCAACCCACATCTGGTCTGCGTAATCAGCAAGACCTTTCGGGTAACGGATAGAAAGCCCCAGAACATCCCGGTAAAAGCGCACCTCTTCCGCCATATTTTTAACATACAAAATTATTTGAATATTGGGTTTTATAGATAGCATTGTCATTTCATCTCCAATTCAGCTTGATCATGTTAATAAGCAAGTATAAAATCTGATGCCAGTGTTTTAATCCTGACACAAACCCACAAAAATTTAATAAGGTTCCTCAGGCCCTGACCACCCAAAACGGCTGAAATCAACGCGTCCATTTTCATCGAACTGAACCCCCTCATCTTCTAAAATTGAACGCTGTATGGCGTTTCCGATCCCATCCCCATGAACGCTGATTTTCCCTTTGGCGTTAATCACCCGCTGCCAGGGCACATCCGGCGCGATACCGCGTTTGAGCGCTGCCATGGCGTAGCCAACCATACGTGCCGTGCATCCCCCCACCAGTTCAGCAATTCTCCCGTAGGTTGTCACTTCCCCCGGGGGTATCCGCCGCACCATGGCATAGATCTGATGGTATAAGCCTTGTTCATCAACCATTAATCGCACTTTTCCTTAGATAGGCCTCCTGAAAAAATCCTAAAAAAAAGAAGGCCGGTTCATCCATCGCACTAAATTCATTAAAAAATTCCAGCCGCAATCCTGCGCCAGTAATCGCATTGATAATGTCGCTGACCTTCCGCTGCCATTCGTAGGTCGGGTTTTTTGCATAATAAGAGGGGTCCATGTAATCGGTGGTCTCTTCTCCCCAAAAATCACGATTTCCTTTGCGTGCTTCATCTGGGGGGATTGTATTATCAATTTGCAAGTTGGTGTTTCTCCATTAATTCAGGACAGGAATTCTCGCAGATCGCTGCTCAGTCTGGGATTCCGCAGTTTACGCAAAGCCGTCGCTTCAATTTGGCGGATTCGTTCCCGGGAGATCTCAAAATATTGGCTGACTTCCTCAAGGGTATGATCTTTGCCATCAACCAAACCGAAGCGAAGCTCCAAAACTTGCCGCTCTCTTTCCGTTAACGCGGAAAGAGATACCCTAATTTGATCTCTTAATATTTCCCGCGCAGCTGCGTCCATGGGGACAATTGCCTCGATGTCCTCAACAAAATCGCCCAGGGTACTGTTGTCTTCATCGCCAACGGGAAGTTCAAGAGAGATGGGCTCTTCGAAAACTTTCAGGATATTTGAAACCTTATCTGCTGCCGCATCCCATGCATATTTAAGGTCCGGGTTCAGAGGCTTATTATCTTTTCTTGCCTGCTGGATTGCTTCAATAATATCTGGTTCTAAAAAATCTGTGTGAAGTGCAATTTCTTCGGTGCTTGGTTCATGACCTAATGTTTGGGTCAATTCTCTTTGAATGCGAACCACACGGGAGGTTAACTCGTACATATGTAAGGGAATGCGGATGGTCCGGGCGTTTTCCGCAATGTACCGGCTGATCGACTGACGAATCCACCATGTCGCATAGGTGCTGAATTTAAACCCCAAAGTAGGATCAAATTTATCAATAGCTCGGAGAAGACCGATGTTGCCTTCCTGGATCAGGTCAAGAAAAGAAATGCCCCGGTTCATATAACGTTTTGCAACGCTGACCACCAGACGGAGGTTCGCCCGCGTCAGGGCATGGTTAGCTTCATTGCTCAATTGCTCAATATCATTGAAATTGGTTTCTATTGCCTGGAGTCCTGGTAAATTTTTCTTAAAAAAGGACATACCGGGCATTTTCGGCTGTTTTTGAAGCGCCTCCAATAATACTTCAGCCAGTGAGGGCGGTAAAAGGTAAAAACAGAGAAAAACCTTGAAAATCTTCTCAACCGTTTCTTTCTTTTTGTCATTCTTCTGCCAGTATGCCTCATCAAGGAAATTGCGTAAATAAGAGGGGTCGTCAATTTGCCAGGTCTGACGCAGCATCTGTGCTTCGCTCAAGCACAGCGCATAATCCGGCAGGAGGATTTTTTGCTTATTTATTATCGCCTTTTGGAATTCTTCGCAAATGCCGGATATTTGATTGCATACTTCCAGCATTAAAGCCTCTGTTATATCTTTGTCTGATTGAACAGCCTGCACTCTGAGTTTCTTGAGGAGGTCTTGCGCTTTTAAACGAGCAGAAAGCCAGAATTCATGATCCGCGTTGAGCAGCTTAATGCGCCCGATTTCCAGCAAATAAAGCCTGACAGGGTCGTCGGCATTGCTCAGGATAGCATGAGTCGTGGGGGCATCCTCTGTTGAAGACTCCTTATCCTCACCCCGTATAATATCTGAACCCGTTTCTTCTTCTGATTTTTTGTCTGCCATGTTGATTGTTTTATACTGTCTCAATCTATTGTGTGGTGGCGTTTCCAACTAATATCAAGCTTATTATTATCACCCGGACTCAGGATGGCCGCTTCCCTTGCCGCAAAGCCTGGTCTAATCTTGCCCTGGCTCCGATGAGTTCCGAATAAATCTTATTGATATCCAGGGCAGCTTGTTCCTCCTCATCCCACTCCTGCGACTGCAAGAACCCCAGTTGATCAAATCCTTCATCAATTCGAATACGTCGCAGGCGGATGAACATATTCAACAAGGACTCCAGGATCGGCGCGTTTGGCTGGAACCGCCAGTTTGGATAGCTTTCCTCTTGATCGCCTTCGAGGACGAAGTCCCGTAGTGGTTCTGGGAGGCGCTTTTGGATATAGTCAACGGGATTTTCGACATCCTGATCCAGGGCTTGTTTTACTAGTTTGAATGTCTCTTTAAAATCCGTATGCGAAAAATCCTCAGGCTGTAAACTCGCCAATTCAAATTCGCGAAAAGCCCGATTGATAAAATGCACCAGCGTTGGGTCGACGATCAGGGCTTTGATGCACGCGCCTTCCAACAGGCGATGGGTGGTGTCTGTGGGGCTTAAAGAAGATGCAGGGAGCTGCTGACGAGGACGGAAGGATCGTCTTCGACGAGGTGGAATTCCCGATGACCGTTGC
>JAXHUT010000353.1:0-3435 GCA_034189405.1 Chloroflexota bacterium | reverse complement strand
GATCGGGGTTTATCACCCGCACAATGAACAACGGTGAAATATTTAAGCCAGGCGGGGTCAGCCCTTTTTGCAATTCGCACAATTGTCGGGCTTATACCTGGATTATCACTGCTTCTAAGCGCTGGGATTTTTTTGTTTCCCTTAAAGAGTGAGCAATTAGCAAAGTTGAAGGACACCATTTTAAGCATGCATGCTGACAAGTCGTCTCAATTGAAGAAATTAGAGTGGGTGAAAGCAGGTTCGAGTTAATGAATAATCGACTTTATCAAGTTGGTGTTTCATTTGCTAAATTGGGGTTTACTGCCTTTGGCGGCCCAGCAGCAGCAATTGCCATGATGCGCCAGGAATTCGTTCTCAAGCGAAAATGGTTAAGCGAGGAAGAATTTCTCGATTTTGTTGGAATCTCTAATTTAATTCCCGGTCCGAATGCGACGGAGCTTGCCATCCATATAGGTTATAAACACGCCGGTTGGCCAGGTTTGGTGATGGCTGGCACCTGTTACATATTGCCAGCGATGTTCATTGTCTTGGGGTTTGCCTGGGGTTATCGGGAATTTGGTACTTTGCTCTCATTGGAAGGTGTACTTTATGGGATCAAGCCTGTTGTGATTGCAATCTTACTGCACGCTTTATGGGGGATGTTGAAATCCCGGTTGCGGTTGTCATTGGGTTTGGGGATTTCCATAATTGTTTTAGCTGCCTATTTATCCGGTGTTAGTCCATTGCCTTTGTTGTTGGGGGGTGGGATAGTATTGGGTGTGTTGAACCTTATCAAAAACAAGGAGGATTTTCCGTATCATTTTGGGGGAATTTTTCAATTGCTTTTTATATTGCCAGAAAGCGCGGCATCCGCTGTCTCGTTCAGCTTTTTGCGTTTGTTTTGGGTTTTCTTGAAAGCAGGTGCTATGATGTACGGTAGCGGCTATGTCCTGCTGGCTTTTATCCAGAAGGACCTTGTTGAGAAATTGGGTTGGCTTAACCGTGGACAGCTACTGGATGCGATTGCGGTTGGTCAGGTTACACCAGGGCCCTTGGCAACGACTGCAACCTTTGTAGGGTTTATTACCGGCGGACTGTCAGGAGCTTTTCTGGCGACTTTTGCTATGTTTTTACCCGGTTTTATTTTTGTTGCAATCACCCATAGCTTTTTGTATAAATTGCGCGAATCCAAAACAGGCAATGGGTTCTTGGACGGTGTCATTTACGCTTCTCTTGGCTTATGGGCAGGGGTCACCTGGGAAATTATCGATGTTGCCCTTGTGGATCCAATGACGATTGTTATAAGCTTGTTCTCTTTGGTCATGCTGTTTGGTTTTGGTTTAGACTCTATCTGGCTTATCTTAACTGGAGGTCTGATAGGCTGGTTGACTGGTTTGATTGGAGGGTGACCTTAATTTTCAAGGTAAATCTATTTGTAAAAAAATGATGCGGCGTTTAATTTTTTCTCAGTTTTTTATTGAGCACGCAAGAATCGGGAAATAACGACGTTGTTTGGAAAATTTTCAATTATGTCGAGACCTATTTTACAAGTCTGCATGAGTTATGTGTATAATTACAAATGTACAGGTCTTTATCAGGAAGGATGGGAATTATGGCAAAAAAAGTTGGCATCTTAACCGCGGGAAGTGATTGCCCAGGATTGAATGCTACCATCAGAGCTTTTGGAAAAGCGGCTCGCAGCACTTACGGCATGTCTCTAATTGGATTTAAGGACGGCTTTCGGGGTTTAATGGATAATCATAAGGTTGAGCTTGGTGGGGATGCTTTATCTAATATTTTAACGACAGGCGGAACCATCCTTGGCACCAGTCGAGATATGCCTTATCGAATCGAGAAAAATGGCGAGGTTGTTGATAAGACGGGTGACGCTGTGGATGTCTACAAAAAAAATGGGCTGGATGCCCTGGTATGCATCGGGGGTAAGGAAGCGCAAGAGGCAGCAAAGCGATTGAAAATGGCAGGCTTGAACGTCTTGACCATCCCAAAATCTGCTGATAATGATGTTCCCATGACAGATACCACCATTGGATTTGACACTGCGCTGGATATTGCAGCTGAAGCTATTGACCGTCTGCATAGCACAGCTAACAGCAACCATCGCATCATTATCGTGGAGATCATGGGGCGAGATGTCGGCTGGTTGACACTTGGCGCGGGGATTGCCTCAGGCGCAGATGTGATCCTCATCCCAGAAATCCCCTATAATATCGAGAAAATTTCCCAGGCGATCCTTGAACGAAACCAGGCGGGGAAGATGTTCAGTATTGTTGCTGTCGCAGAAGGTGCCAATTCGTCCGAATTGGTGGCGTTCTTTGAACGTTCTGCGAAGATCAACCGTAAGGTTCACAATGGTGAGGCTCAGGAAGTCAGTCAAGAGCGGATGGCTGAATTAAAAAAGAAATATACCGGGCAAACACTGATGTTAGCTAACCGCCTGGAAGAAACCACAGGGATCGAAAGCCGCGTTACCATCCTGGGGTACCTTTTGCGTGGCGGGACTCCTTCTGCCAGTGACCGTGTTCTCGCAACCCATTTGGGCACTCGAGCTGCCGATTTGGTTGTGGATAAGAAATTTGGGGTGATGGTTGCGTATAAGAATGGCCAGGTTGTGTGTGTCCCCTTGGAAGATGTGGCGGGTAAAGAAAAACCGGTTCCGTTGGATCATTCCTGGATTGTCGGCGCCAGGCATGTGGATACCGCCTTAGGGGATTGAGAATCTGCAATTTTATACATGGTGATATATCTGCCGGAACATTCGTGTTGTCACAGAATGGGTTAAAACTTCTCGGATAGGGTGGCAGGGCTCTGACTGAGGACATTTCGAATGCGTTCGGCTTAGAAGTGGAACCCTCACCTTGCCCTCTCCCTTGCAATAGGGATTCTTAATGCAAAAATTCCCCCCGCCTGCGGGGGGTTAGGGGGGGTCAAACATGGAACACGAAACTATCAGAAATAAAATTGTCACTTCCCACTAACCCTAAAAATATCACATCACAACCCATCTTGACTTCTCGGATTCCACTTACCTGGCATAAATTTAAATTCTCTCCAATAAAAATCTTATCGCCGATCTTGATATTCTTTGCATATCTCCATTGACCACTTGAATAATTGTCAGGAACAGATTCTTGCAAATGATATTCAATTTCAGATATCACCCCTTCAATATTGTACATTACATCCGAAGCAGAGAACCGCAACACCTTGAGCCCAAGACCTTCCATGAATTTATCTCTTTCCTGATCATGTTTGATTTGATCAAGATAGGTGTGTGCCAATTCGCCATCGACCTCAACAACCAAGCCAGCCTTACGAGCATAAAAATCAACAATATAGCGATTGATAGGGTGTTGACTTCGAAATTTTACGCCTAATTGTGCACTCCTCAGATATTGCCATAATTTCTTCTCAGGTGGTGTCGTCTGTTGCCTCAGT
>JAXHUT010000352.1:0-6177 GCA_034189405.1 Chloroflexota bacterium | reverse complement strand
AGGAGCGAAGCGGAACGCCTTTAGGTGTAGGAGCGAAGCGGAACACCTTTAGGTGTAGGAGCGAAGCGGAACACCTTTAGGTGTAGGAGCGAAGCGGAACACCTTCAGGTGCATACCCTACAAAAAATTGATTTTGGGAGGCCTTTTTAGAACGATTTTCAACACCCTCCTTTATCATAAAAGCGAAGAGTTTGGGCATAGATTTTGTTAATCCCCACATATCGCTGCTTCGAGCGTCTGTAAACTGTCGCCGGTCCGAGCATGTGCGGCCATATGCTGAAGTGCCATCAGGGCACAACAGCTGTATCCAGATATCATGAGATATCTGGGGAACTGCCATGTGAGTGCTGAATTCATTGGAATACAGCCCCGGTCCTCCGTCTCCCATCGCCGCCATTTATTGCAACCAGTTACCATACAAATTAATGATAAACTATAACTCACTTTAATTACCCTATAGAAAAGGATACTATGTGCGGGATTTTTGGCATTGTTACAGCAAATGAACAAGCTCTGGGACCGATTTTAATTGACGCTGCCAAACGGCTGACCTACCGGGGCTATGACTCGGTAGGAGCTGCGACTATCAGCGGCAGGACAATTGATTTGCGGAAAGACGCCGGCAAAGTTGAAGACGTGGCTGAGAAGTATAACTTTGCTGAAATGACCGGTCAGCGCGGCATCACCCAGCTGCGTTGGGCAACCTTCGGGACGCCCTCCCAGGTCAACGCCCAACCGCACCTGGATTCGGATGGGGATATAGTCGGGGCGCATAACGGCAATGTGGTCAACAACGTTGAGCTGCGGCAGCAGTTCATGGCGGAAGGTATGACAGTTCGCTCCGAGAACGACGGCGAGTCCTGCGTGCACGCCGTAGAACGATATATCGGCCAGGGAATGGACTTCATCAGCGCCATCCAGCATGCCTATAAGGATCTTGAAGGAGATTATTCCTTTGTGATCGGGGCGATCAATGATGACAAGCTGTATGCTATCAAGAATGGATCCGGACTGGTGGTGGGCATTGGTGAGGATTTCACCTGCATTTCATCGGATTTACCTTCAATTTTGCCCCTGACAAGGGATGTGATCCGCCTGGAGGACGGCGAAATCGTCACCCTTTGGGCGGACAAAGTCCAACTGCATTCTGTGGTTGATGGGGGCTTGATCGCGCGTGAACCTGAAACGATCACCGAGTCGATGGCAAGCGTCAAGAAAGATGGCTACCCCCATTTTATGCTCAAGGAGATTCACAAACAGCCGCAAGTCGCCCAGGAGTTATTGCATCGCATGGCGGGAGATCAAGAAGAGATTGAACATGTTTTGCTGAAAATCAAAAACGCCCGCAACCTGTATTTAATCGGCTGCGGCACCAGTTATCACGCCTGCCTGGCGGGTTCGGTTTATTTTTCCCAGCTGGCTGGGAAAACAGCTATACCGGTGTTGGCACCACAGTTCGAACCCCAATACCTCAACGCGGTCGGTGAGGGTGATCTTGGCATTTTTGTCAGCCAATCCGGGGAGACCAAAGACGTGTTGAATGCGCTTCAGGCTGGACAGAGCAAAGGCATGACCTGCCTGAGCATGGCGAATGTGATCGGCTCAACCCTGACCTTAAAAACGGAAGCGTGGCTGCCCCTGGTGTGCGGCTATGAGATCAGCGTCCCGGCTACAAAAACCTTCACCAACCAGGTGATCACCTTTATGGCCCTGGCAGCGCAGCTCGGGGGGCGATCTGATCTTGACTTCGATACTCTCCCGGATCTGATGGCTGAAACAATCGAAACTGTTGACACATCGGTGCGAGCATTGGTGCCAAAGATCAATCCCTGGAAGGACTTATACATCCTTGGCTACGGCCTGACTTACCCGATGGCTTTGGAAGGCGCTTTGAAGCTGAAAGAGATTACCTATGCTCATTGTGAAGGGATGCTGTCCACCGAGTTCAAACACGGCCCCCTTTCAGCGGTGACCGAACGCTTCCCGGTCTTATTCGTGACTGGACCGGAAGATGTGCCCCTGATCATCAGCGGGATTAATGAAGTTAAATGCCGGGGTGGTGAAGCGATCGCTGTCGGTCAGTCTGATCCGGCATTGGCAGCCAACGCCGATGATATGATCGAGATCCCCGATTCGAACCCGATCTTTGTCTCGCTATTATCGGTACTGCCTTTGCAATTGTTGTCTTATCATATGGCAGTTGAACGCGGTTACGACCCGGATTTTCCACGCAATCTGAGCAAGACACTCACGGTAGATTAGGACAAATTTTCCAAATATCGTTAATAATCAAGTAAAATAAATGCGATCGATTGAAATGCTGAGCGCATATTTATTATTTGAATTATTTACGTTTTTTATTGAACGTATCAGGAGTTCTTATGGGTGAAAAACGCACAAGCTCGCAAATCCGCCAGGAATTTATCGACTTTTTTGTCAAGCATGGGCATACCTTTGTGCCTTCATCCTCCCTCGTCCCGGGTGGCGATTCGACCTTGCTGTTCACCAACGCAGGCATGGTGCAGTTCAAAGACGTCTTTTTGGGCACCGATCAACGTCCCTACACCCGGGCGGTCAACTCGCAAAAATGCCTGCGGGTATCCGGTAAACACAACGACCTGGAAGAAGTCGGTCGGGACGACTCCCATCATACCTTCTTCGAGATGCTGGGCAACTGGTCCTTCGGCGATTATTACAAAAGGGAAGCGATCACCTGGGCATGGCAGCTGCTGACAGAGGTTTGGGATCTGCCCAAAGATCGCTTGTGGGCTACCTATTTTAAGGACGAGTTAGGTGAAATCCCAGAGGATAAAGAGGCTGCCGATATTTGGCTTCAGCAGCCGGGCTTCAACCCCGATCACCTGCTGCCCTTTGGACGAGAGGATAACTTCTGGGAGATGGCGGAAACAGGGCCTTGCGGACCAGACAGTGAAATTCACTACGACCGAGGGCCTGATTTTTGTGAAAATTCAGATGACCCCGACCATGTTTGCCAGGTGAATGGGGATTGCGATCGTTTCTTGGAGCTTTGGAACAATGTCTTCATTCAATACAACCGCCTGTCGCCCACCGAAATAATACCTTTGGAGAAAAAGCATATTGACACGGGTATGGGCTTCGAACGAATTGTGTCTATACTTCAAAATAGCGCCTCCAACTACAAAACTGACTTGTTCATGCCATTGATTGAGCGGGTGCAATCCCTCAGCGGACATACCGACGAAGAGCGCGAGGCAAACCTGACCCCTTACCGGGTGATCGCCGATCACGCCCGAGCCACCACCTTTTTAATCGCTGACGGCGTGGTGCCGGGGAACATGGGTCGGAATTATGTTTGCCGCATGCTTGTTCGACGTGCGGCGAGATTCGGTATGAAGCTGGGCTTGAATCAACCCTTCATGGCAGAGATCGCAAAAGTTGTCATCGAGGAATTCGGGCATTTTTATCCGGAACTCAAACGCAACCGAAAAACCATCCTAGATAACCTGACCCGCGAGGAAGAGCAGTTCCAAAGGACGGTTAAAGCCGGTCTGGAACACCTGGATGAGCTTCTAGATGGATTAAAAAAAGAAGGAAAAAACCTTTTAGATGGGGAAAAAGCCTTCGATCTATATGCCACCCTGGGGCTCCCCCTGGAGATCACCCGGGATGTTGCCCAAGAGCAGGGTCTTGAAGTCGATACCCTCGGCTTTCAGGATGGAATGGAAGCACACCGCTTGGCATCAGGTGCCGGTAAAGCCTTTGGTGAACTGGGCGGTGAAGAAGTTGCGGTCTATGCACAGCTTTTTGAAACATTGATAGAATCCGGTGCGATGGACAAAGATGGCGTTGAATACAATCCCTATCAACCCATGACAAAACCGGCTAAGGTCTTAGCCTTGATCAAAGACGGTCAACCCGTGGAAAAAGCTGTGCAGGGCGATCTGGTTCAGGTACTTTTGCCTAGGACCTGGTTTTATGTTGAATCAGGCGGACAAGTCTCGGATACCGGACAAATCCTGAGTGCAGACGGTAAAAATTGGGTCATCAGGATAACGGGTATGCAAAAGCCCGCTGCCGGGATGATTGTACACCAGGGTGAGGTGCTCCAAGGTCAGCCCCATGTAGGCGATCTTGCCCTTGCCCAGGTGGATCTGGACAGACGGGTTCAAATTCAACGCAACCATACCGCCACTCACTTACTACATGCAGCATTACACCAGGTTCTGGGCGACCACGCCCGCCAGGCGGGGTCGCTGGTGGCGCCAGACCGATTGCGTTTTGACTTCAACCATCCAAAACCAATGACACGCGAAGAAATTTTAGAAGTGGAAGCCCATGTCAACGAAGCAATCCTCGCGGATTATCAATTGAACATCATCAAAAAACCTCTCCAAGAGGCAATTAAAGAAGGTGCCATGGCGTTGTTTGGCGAGAAATACGATGCGGTGGTACGCACGATCACCATTGGTGACGAGGAAAAATTATCCTATGAATTATGCGGCGGCACCCATGTGGATGAAACCGGGGATATCGGGCTGTTCCTGATCACTTATGAAGGAAGCATTGCCGCCGGTGTGCGACGTATTGAAGCCGTCACCGGTTGGCGAGCCTATCAGCTGGCACGGGAACGCATGAACACCCTGGACGAGATCAACCACTTCCTGGGAACCTCCCCTTCAGAAACTCTACCCAAGGTCCAGAATTTATCCGAAGCCCTCAGCCACGCAGAAAAGGAAATTGAGCATCTTCAGACACAACGGGTTGCCAGCGCCTTTGACCAAAAACTAGAAGATGCTGAAGAAATCGAAGGCATCCCGGTGATGTTGACCATTTTACCCGGGGCGAATATTGAAGCGCTGCGTGCGATGGCTGACCAATTCAGACAGCATTACGACTCCGGCGTAGCCCTTCTGGCATCAGAGCAAGATGGGAAACCAATCCTGGTTGCAGCCGTCACGGAAGACCTGGTCGAACGAGGTCTGCATGCGGGAAAACTCATTGGAAGCGTCGCCAGGATCGTCGGCGGCGGGGGCGGCGGACGTCCAACCCTGGCGCAGGCGGGCGGCAAAGACCCCTCGAAGCTCTCCGAAGCCCTGGACCAGGTCAGCGTTTATATACGGGAAAACCTTAAGTAAATCACTTTCGAGCCCTCATTCAAAGAAACCATACCATGGGTAAAACAACCCCCCTTAGACAACAATACCTCAATATCAAGAAACAATATCCGGACGCGATCGTTTTTTTCCGTTTAGGTGATTTTTATGAGACCTTCGATGAGGACGCCAAGACCACCTCGCGTGAACTGGATATTGTGCTGACGTCACGACCGGTGTCCAAGGGTGTGCGCGTTCCAATGGCCGGCATCCCCCACCATGCGGCTGAGAACTACCTGTCCCGCCTGATCGATAAGGGCTACCACGTGGCTATTTGTGAACAGGTTTCGGATCAACCCGAAAATGGTCTTGTGCCGCGCGAGGTTGTGCGTGTGGTCACACCGGGCACAGTGGTAGAACCAGGCTTACTCCCTCACCATCAGAATAACTACCTGGCAACCGCATTTTACCAGGACAACCGGGCAGGGATCGCCTATGTGGATATCTCTACAGGCGAATTTGCTGCCACGGAAATCTCTGGAAAAGATATCCTAAACCAGATCCGCTCTGAATTCTTCCGTTTGCACCCTTCAGAAATTCTATGGCCTGAATCGCTGCCCCAACCAGACAACTTGCCGGGCTATATTTCAACTTATGAGAGCTGGCACTTTGAATTAGGAAGATGCAGGGACATCCTTGAAGAACATTTTGAGGTAGCCACCCTGGATGGTTTCGGCTTGCGGGGGAAACCCATGGCAACTCGAGCCGCAGGTGCCATCCTCGCCTATTTGGAAGATACCCAACGTCAATCATTAAAGCTCCTTTATGACATGAGCACCTACACCCTGGATGAATTCATGGTGCTGGACGCTGAGACACGACGTAACCTCGAATTGACCGAAACGATCCGCACCGGGAAGACGCAGGGATCTTTATTGAGCATTTTGGATTCAACCCAAACGCCCATGGGCGGGCGTTTGCTGCGGCAGTGGGTCAGTAAACCCTTGCTGAACGTAGATCAAATTCGGAAACGTTTGGATGCTGTTGAATATTTTTTCAAAAATGGGTTGATCCGTGCAGAAGCCATAGACGCGCTAAAGGA
>JAXHUT010000351.1:0-5002 GCA_034189405.1 Chloroflexota bacterium | reverse complement strand
GCAAAAATAGAAAAATACCAGAAGAATAATTTACAGGGACATCAATACATTCAAATAGGAAAAACCGGCAATAAACCCAATCACAATTAACAAGTTATCTATAAATTGACGCGATTTCCTCCTGGACAAACGCTGAAAAACCATAACACTGTAGATAATGATAGAGACCAATAATATGAAATGCGTCCTGATACCACTGGCGTAAATTGTTGGCGAGAAAGCTAAAATTAATCTCGATATAAAACCTAAAAATATGACGCTGATTGCTAGGGGGGACTTCCGGGTATTTTCAAATTCCAGATAAACAAGGATAATAACAATAAAGCCGGTCATGAACAGCAAAAAGAATGGGATATAGCTTTGAAGATTTGTGAAATTTCCCAAGGTAATCAACCCATATTTTGACATTTCGGTATCGATCGACGCTAAATGAGGGAACAACCAATCGACAACAACATGGAATGAATCCATGGCAAAAGCCCTCATTCCAAAGGAGAGCAGCACTATGTGGGGTCTTCCCTTTTTTCAGGAGACTCAATATTATATTTTTATCAGAATCATCAGGAAAACGTAGAAAAATATAGACAAAACCGGTATACTTAATCCAGTTATGAATGATTAATAATTTTATAAAACTAAAACACTATTAAATGGAGGAACCCTATGAACAAAAGACTTTTCGAAAAATTAAACAAGCATCTTGCCAATACTGGCGTAATGTACATCAAGTTGCACAATTTGCACTGGAATGTCGCTGGCACACAATTTAAAGCCGTCCATGAGTATCTTGAGGAACTTTATGATGAGTTCACAGAGAATATGGATGAAATTGCCGAGCTTATTCGCATGCACGGTGAATACCCGGCTGCTTCCCTGGCAGATTTCCTAAAAATCAGCGACGTTGACGAGCTGCCCTCTGAAAAGATAGAGATCAAAAAAGCGCTCGCGATTGTTTTGGAAGATTTGAAAGCGCTTGATAAAGAAGCAAAAGACGCTCGAGCAACAGCAGATGAAGATGATGTATTTGACGTCGTTGCTATGATGGAAGACCTCAGCGGATTCTATCAGAAAACAATCTGGTTCATCAGCTCAACGCTTGCCTGATTGATCAAAAATATATTAGATTGTGTAGGGGCTTGGCACGAAGCGTCGAGGAATCGAAGACGACCAAGCCCCTACTAATTTATTGATGGGAGATATTCCTTTCGAGGATAAAATTCAGGCCTTCCTATACCCATCGGTTCCCGCTTATATTAAACAAGGGGTTTAGATATCAATAATTGAGACTGGTAAATGGCTGAAACAAGCAGACCAATCCTTCCCCCATCCAGTATTTCGAAAAATCCGATCACAACATACCCCCTGCCCCCTATCTGAAGGGAAGGGGAATCAAAGTCCCTTCCTTTTAGGGAAGGGATTTAGGGTTAGGTATAAGATTGGGGTTTAGATATCAATAATTGAGACGTTAAATGGCCAAAGCAAGTAGCCCAATTCTTCCTCAGGCAGCATTTCGAAAAATCCGATCACAACATACCCCCCTAGCCCCCCGCAGGCGGGGGGAACTTTATCTCTAGCTTCCTTTATATCATCCTTGGGTGGCTCCCATTGAAAGTCGGGGAATCGAAAACTGCACTCTACTTAATCATCGTTTCCCAACCTTTTTGTAGGGACACCCCTCCGTGGTCGCTCAAGGCAGGCACGGAGACCTCCCCCTACTACTCCCTTGTAATAAACAACCGCCCAATTAAAGGGCGGTCTTTTCTTTCCAGCGGAGAGGGCTGCGAAGCGCTCCCGCAGGGAGTGTGGATTCGAACCCAATAATATCCATTGGTACTCCCTTGTAATAAACAACCGCCCAATTAAAGGGCGGTCTTTTCTTTCCAGCGGAGAAGGCTGCGAAGCGCTCCCGCAGGGAGTGTGGATTCGAACCCAATAATACACGTTGGTACTCCCTTGTAACAAACAACCGCCCAATTAAAGGGTGGTTTTTCTTTCCAGCGGAGAGGGCTGCGAAGCGCTCCCGCAGGGAGTGTGGATTCGAACCCACTAACACCCGTTGGTACTCCCTTGTAATAAACAAGGGGTTTAGATATCAATAATTGAGACTGGTAAATGGCTGAAACAAGCAGCCCTATCCTCCCCCATCCAGCATTGCGGAAAATACGATCAAAACCTACCCCCTGCCCCCTCCCTGAAGGGAAGGGGAATCAAAGTCCCTTCCTTTTAGGGAAGGGATTTAGGGTTAGGTATAAGATTGGGGTTTAGATATCAATAATTGAGACGTTAAATGGCCAAAGCAAGTAGCCCAATTCTTCCTCAGGCAGCATTTCGAAAAATCCGATCACAACATACCCCCCTAGCCCCCCGCAGGCGGGGGGAACTTTATCTCTAGCTTCCTTTATATCATCCTTGGGTGGCTCCCATTGAAAGTCGGGGAATCGAAAACTGCACTCTACTTAATCATCGTTTCCCAACCTTTTTGTAGGGACACCCCTCCGTGGTCGCTCAAGGCAGGCACGGAGACCTCCCCCTACTACTCCCTTGTAATAAACAACCGCCCAATTAAAGGGTGGTTTTTCTTTCCAGCGGAGAGGGTGGGATTCGAACCCACGGTACCCAGAGGGTACACGCGCTCTCCAGGCGCGCGCATTAGGCCGGACTATGCTACCTCTCCAATTACCTGTTATTCAAGCGACGAAAATTATACCATCCTCAATTAAACTTGTTAAGAGTAATCTCAATTTTGCAACTTTTCAAACATATTATCGTATACTTAAGTGGAGGTAAAAATGACAAAACATAATAGAAAACGCATCCATTGGCTCTTGTATCCCTTTTGGCTGATCTGGCGTCTGGTGATCTGGATCATTGAAGCAACTGGACGTTTGATTGGTGCTGTCCTAGGTCTGGTTTTGATGATCATAGGTGTCGTCGTTTCGCTCACTGTGATCGGCGCAATTATCGGGATCCCCCTGGTCATCTTCGGCTTTATGCTGCTGGTTCGCAGCCTCTTTTAATGCCCGTGAACAGCCAAAGACTAAAATTCAAACATTATCCAGATGCAGTTGACCAGGTCAAGAATCGGATTGAAAGCTGTCCCCCCGCAAAATTCTCAAACAAGAACCAGCCTGGTAGTCCTTCTGAAGATTTAAAACACACATAGGTACCCATCGGTAATTCCTGGTAATTGAGCGGGTTGCCCGATAATTCTGCCCCACTGCAGTCGCCAAAATCCGGTTCATCTTCCCCCATTACAGCCCATTCAGTGCTGTTCATGGTTGAAAACGTATGTGCAGGTTCTGCGCCTTGCTGATAAATCAAGTCCGACTCGGCGACAATTTCAGGATTAATCGTCCCGGTATCCAAATCCAATTGATCCTGGTTAACCAATAAGGCGTCCCCTGTCAGGTAAACCATGGGGGTTTGTGTCACCGTAGGCGTGACTGCAGGGGTACTGGTTGTAGATGCAACAACTTCAATCTGCGCCCAAAAAGGGGCATCGCCATTGGGACCAATGCCAAACAACTCCCCATGAGGATCGAGCAGCATCCAGTTGCTCTGGTATAAGCCTGTGGCAGCAGGCGCTTTCATATCTACAGTGACATCAATCACCTCACCGGGCTCAACTTCTGCTGAAAGGAATTGATTTTGAATCGCCTCCATGCTGTTTCCTGAGAAAAAGGTGACAGCATACTGGCGCGTCCAGGTGCACCGTCCCACGTTTTCAAGGCGCCAGGTTTTTGAAAATGTCTCACCGGGGCGCATCACGGTCCCATCCGGGATTGTAACATCAATTGGATGTCCTGCAGCCGCCATGTTACAAACTTGTTCTGGGGTTGGAGTCTGGATGGGTGGGCGCGTCCGATCCAATGTGACGATCGCCGTCCACGTGTGAACCGGTGCCAGGGTTCGAGTTGGCACCATGGTCTGCGTCTGTGCAAAATCTGAGGTTGCCAGGCTAACAGCCGTTTCATTTAACCTATCCCCATCCAAAGTCGCGGTAGCGGTCGGCAAGCCGCCCCTCACACAAGACGTCAAAAGAAGAAGGAAAATGCTAATATAAAAGGTTTTTTTTATTGATTTCATCATTTCATTAACACTTAAAATTCTACCTTAAAGGGCAGAATACAAAAGGTACCCGTAATATCTCATATTACATCTCATATTACTCAGCTTGTCAGGATCTGAAGATTAAAGTATAGTTTTAGAACCAAGCCGTATCGAATGAAATCATCAACCAATGTGCATACAGAAAATAAAATCATGACATCAAACCCAAAAAATAACACCTGGTTAGATCGCTCGGTCTTCCCCTTTTGGCCTCGTTTCACAATTTACCACCTGATCGTATCGCTGATATTGATCACCACCGTCCTCACCCGATTTATCATGCTGGGTGAGCGTGTTATGAGCCATGACGAGGTCAACCACGTCGTCCCTGCCCACACCTTTTACCAGGGCGGCGGTTATCGCTACGACCCGGTCACCCACGGACCCCTTCAATTTCACCTGATCGCCCTGTCCTTCACTCTATTCGGCGATAATGATTTCACGGCTCGAATTCCCAATGCCGTTTTCGGGATTGCGGTTGTCGCTTTTGCACTTTTTGCCTTCAAAGATTACCTCGGGCGCGCTGGATCATTGATTGCCGGGTTTTTGTTCACAATTTCGCCCTACATCAGCTTTTACAGCCGTTATACGCGTAATGAAATTTATATTGTCTTCTGGGGCATGGCGCTCATCTGGGGGGTCCTTAAGTACCTTGAATTTGGTCGTAAACGCACCTTATTGTTCATCACCATCATCACCGCGCTGCACTTCACCGATAAAGCCACCTCTTATATTTTCACTGCGGAATTATTGATTTTTTTAGCCGTTGTTTTTATTTCACGGGTCCTGACCAAACCCTGGCGTCAAAAACGATATCGAACAATTTTCTTATTAATCGTTGCGATCGCCATGTTGGCGGGGGTTGCCACCTTTGGCATCGGTTATAACGCGC
>JAXHUT010000350.1:0-2272 GCA_034189405.1 Chloroflexota bacterium | reverse complement strand
CTTTTATACCTGAACCCACACCTCAGACTACCACGTCGGCCTAATCCTTTCGCCTTTCAGGCTCTGCACCTAAAGGTGTTCCGTTTTACTCCAGACAGGGGCCTCACACCAAGACTTATTTACCATTTATGAGCCGTGCAACCTGCTCAAAATGCTACAAGCCACGAGCTATCAGCTACAAGCTACCGGCTATCAGCTACCGGCTTCCTCTATAACGTATAATTACGACTATGCTTCTCTCATTCATCATCAAAGCTGCCACAATTGGCTTTTCAGCAGGAATCACCCCCGGACCGCTGCAAGCTGTCTTCCTGTCCTATGCCATCAAAGGAGGATGGAAGAAAGCGCTGCCGGCAGCATTTGCGCCGCTTTTTAGCGATATCCCCGTGGTTCTTGTGGTTTTTCTGATCCTCAACAATTTGCCAGACCTGTTTTTGCGCATACTGCAAGTCGCTGGGGCAGGATTTCTCCTCTACCTTGCATGGGATTCCTATAAGGCATTCAAAAATTATCAATTGGTACAAGAAGCTGAGGACACAAATCCAATGGGCACCCTTGCCAAGGCGACCACTATGAATCTGCTGGGGCCTGGACCGTGGCTGTTCTGGAGTTTGATCAACGGACCTAACCTGATCCAAGCCTGGAAAATCTCAACCTGGTGGGGGCTGGCGTATGTTGCAAGCTTCTACGGCACCTTCATCATCAGCAACATCGCCTTGATTTTTTTGTTTTCCGGTATGCGGCAGTTGGGAGAGCAAGTTAGAAAAGCTTTGTTACTGGTATCCGCCCTTGTGCTGGCAGGCTTTGCGATTTATCAGGGACTGCAGGGGCTGGCTGTCATTTAATTACTGCCTGGGGGAATGACAAGTAAAGAAACAAAACCTTAAAAATTTCTATTCCCGCCGCAAGCGGACGGGGCATTACGAAATTTTTTCCTTCGGATCAGGTTTTGCCTTATACATGGAATCCACGCAGCAAGCTGCGGGGTATTCTGCTTTGCAGAATAAAAGATGAATATGGTAAACTTGCTAATGTTAAAATCTAAATTGAGATGAGGCTTTCTCATGTTTCCTATTGCAAACCCAAAAGTAATCCAACGCGCCCGACAAATTCTGGCATACGAACCAGTCTTCATTGATACGGAAACGACGGGTTTTTCACCCGATGATGTGGTGATTGAAATCGGCGTGGTTAACTTGCAGGGTGAGACTCTCTACGAATCCCTGTTCAAACCAACTATTCCCATCCCGCAAAGCGCTATAGATATTCATCATATCACCGAGGATATGGTGGAAAGTGCCCCATCGTGGAAGGACGAATGGCCGAAGTTACAAAGCGTAATTGAAGGACAATTTATCGGTATGTATAACGCTGATTTCGACCTGCGTATGATGAAGCAAACCCACGAACGTTACTGGCTGGATTGGACGCTAGACGATAAACACTTTTTCTGCGTGATGAAGCTTTATGCTGCTTTTTATGGTGAAGCCAGCCGTCGTGGTCGTGGGTATCGTTTTCATAAATTAGAATCTGCCGGTGCAGCATGCGGCATTCCCCTCCCAAATGCGCACCGCGCAGTGGACGATGCGCTTTTGACGGCAGCTTTATTTAAATATATCGCTGATTATTCGGCTTAGGAGATCACCATGCCCTTTAAATATCCCGAAACAAAAACTGTGGATTTTGTTGAGGAAATTCACGGACAGCAAATTCCTGACCCTTACCGCTGGATGGAAGACCTTGAAAGTGAAGACCTTCGGGCGTGGATTGAAGCTCAGAATGCGCTGACGTTTGATTTTCTGGAACGTTCCCCCTGGCGTGAAAAGATCCAGGAACGGATGACCGAGTTGTGGGATTACGAAAAAATGTCCCCACCTTTCAAGCGCAGTGGGCGTTACTTCTATTTTTTCAACGACGGATTACAAAACCAGGATGTGCTTTACTGGATGGCGAATCTGGATGCGGAACCGAAAGTTTTGATCGATCCCAACACCCTATCAGATGACGGCACGGTTGCCCTGAGCGGCGCTGCCATCAGCCATGATGGGCGCTGTTTGGCTTACGGGGTTTCGGATGCCGGCTCCGACTGGCAGACCTGGAAGATCCGTCGTGTGGATGACGGCGAGGATTTGGAAGATAACATTGCGTGGGTAAAATTTTCTGGCGCAAGTTGGGATAAGGATAACGAAGGTTTTTATTACAGCCGTTATGACGCCCCTGAAGGTGATGCGCTCAAACAAGCCAATTTTTTTCATAAACTCTATTATCACAA
>JAXHUT010000035.1:0-2807 GCA_034189405.1 Chloroflexota bacterium | reverse complement strand
AAGGCTGCCATGGTGTTTTCAGGTGCGTGGGCACTGGCGCCACGATGAGCGATGATTTTCGGCATTATTTTCTTCTCCATCTTGGGGGTAATTATAGCATGTCGAAGGCATCCTGGGCACTACGCCCAGGACAATAAACCAGGAAACAACTTGCATCTTTTTTCGGCAAAAATACTCATAAAGATGTGGGTTATAATGGCTTCTAAACCCATCAAAGGTCATGAGGAGGTTAAATGCCCGAAAATAAAAGGGTGCGGTGCGGTTTTCACCGCACCTTTTTTGGCACGTATTTCAATTTCAATCTTTATCTAATCATATGGTGTTAAGCCATTGCGACTAACTACCAACTACGAGCTATCAGCTACCACCTTTCAGCTACAAGCTACGAACTACCCGCTACGAACTACCAGCTACGAACTACCAGCTATGAGCTATCAGCTATCTCTCCTCTCTTTCGGATAACTCGATAATTAGATTGCTTGTTAATAATCCATAAATCTGATATGATATTAAAGATAAATTATGGCTATTTTAGATGACAGTGTTTTTGAGTTCTTCAGCCACAGTCCGGGTCAAACACGGCGGTTGGGCATTCACCTGGGCGGATACCTGGGGCAAGGGGATGTAGTCGGCCTGGAAGGGAAACTCGGGTCAGGTAAGACCACGCTCGTGCAGGGCATTGCACAGGGTTGGGGCGCTTTGGACCCTGTATCGAGCCCCACGTTTATGATTGTTAATGAATATCGGCGAGCAGACCAGGAGCGTCTATACCATTTGGATGCCTACCGCCTTCAAAATGCCTTGGATGCTGACCTCCTGGACTTTGATCGTATGCTCAACCAGGGTCCGATTGTGATTGAGTGGGCAGAAAAGGTCAAAGGTGTTTTGCCAGAGTCTTACTTGTGGATCAACTTGAAATACACAGGAATGGAACGCCGGGCTATGATGTTGACGTCCCAGGGTAAAAGGTATGAAAAGATTATTGAAAAATTAAGACGAAAAATATATGGAGATTTCTAGTGTTATTAGCCTTTGATACTTCAACATCCTGGATCAGCCTAGCGCTTTTTGATGGTGTCTTTATCCGATATGAAATGACCTGGCAGAGCCAGCATCACCACACCGTTGAATTAGCGCCTGCGATTCAAGCGCTTTTCCGGCATACGGAAACGACCAGCGATGATCTGACGGGATTGGTAGTGGCAATTGGCCCCGGTTCTTTTACCAGCTTGCGGATCGGGTTGGCAGCAGCGAAGGGCTTATCATTGGCTTTAAACCTGCCTGTGGTGGGAGTGCCTTCGCTGGATGTGATTGCCAGGGCCCAGCCCCTGGACGATATACCGATGGTTGCTGTACTGCAGGCTGGACGATCACGCCTGGCTTATGCCATTTATCAGGTTGAAAATGGCGCATGGCAAGCCCAGGATCAACCTGCGATCATCGATCCTAAAGAATTGGTTAAAACGATCACAGAGCCAACCCTGATTTGCGGGGAACTTTCGCGAGAAGCACGTTCAATAATCGGTCGACGTTGGAAAAACGCGATGCTTGTCTCCCCATCTTTGTCCTTAAGGCGGGCAGGGTTCCTCGCAGAAATTGGATGGGAAAGACTGCAAAACGACCAGGCGGATGACCCCGTAACCCTAGCGCCCATTTACCTGAGCACGAGTAATTCTATTCCAGAATAAGATGCCCGAGAACAATCAACAGGCGCAGTTTATTTTGCGTCCTATGACCCTGGCGGATTTAGATCAGGTGATAGCCATTGACCGTGCCTCCTTCCCAAGCCCCTGGCCAAGAGATGCCTATCTTCATGAACTCAAACGCGGGCGAAAATCCGTTTGTTGGGTAGTGGAGCAAGCAGCAGCTGGTGGGCAAAGACAGATCCTGGCTTCGATTGTTATTTGGCTGGCCGCGAATAAAGCGCATATTGGTACACTGGCGGTCAAACCCGGCTATCGCGGTCAGAAAATTGCCCAAAAATTGCTGGCTTTGACACTCTTAGAATGCCATCAACGGGGAGCACGTCAGGTATTGCTTGAGGTGCGTCAAAGCAACCAGGCGGCTCAAAATCTTTATCGAAAATTTGGATTTGAAGCGATGGGTTTACGCAAGGATTATTACAAAGATACCCGCGAGGACGCAGTTTTGATGACCCTGGAAGTGCTTAATCAGGAAAACCTTGCCCAGTTGGCACAAGGCGGATAAGATTATTGAGGTTCAAAATCCTTGACAGGAGGTACTAGTGAAAGCTGAAGCGGTTCTCAAAGAAATTGCAGAGCAAACATCGGTTTGCACCCGCTGTAAATTACATCATTCGCGTAGAAACGCGGTGCCCGGCGCGGGCAATCCCAATAGTCCGTTTATGTTTATCGGGGAAGGGCCCGGATTTTATGAAAATGAACAGGGGATGCCCTTTGTAGGCGCTGCAGGCGTTTTTTTGGATGAACTTCTTACGGAAGCGGATCTCAAGCGGGAAGATGTTTTCATTACCAATGTTGTCAAATGCCGCCCACCAGGCAACCGCGACCCGCTGCCTGAAGAACTGGAAGCTTGCAAGCCCTATCTTGAACGCCAAATTGCCGCGATCAACCCGGAGGTGATCGTCACCCTTGGGAGGTTTTCCATGGGACACTTCATCAATAACAGCAGGATAAGCAGTGTTCACGGTCGGCCTTTTTGGTCACACGGGCGCATGGTGGTCCCCATGTATCATCCTGCAGCCGCGCTTCACCAGCCTTCACTGCGAAGCCTGATAGTAACTGACTTTCAGAAATTGCCGGGGTTGATGAAAGAGGCGCAGGAAA
>JAXHUT010000349.1:0-4787 GCA_034189405.1 Chloroflexota bacterium | reverse complement strand
ATTCATTATCCTGAAAGAACAACGTCCTTATATAATTCGTGATTTAGAATCAACCAAAATCCCATCTTTAAATGGAGTTTAACCCTTGACATCTAATAGCAGGTCTAATACCCAATACCTGATTCCTTATCATTTTGCGTATTCTGTTGCCCTGCTTTCGCGGATAACCGTGATCCGAATTTGCCCGGGGTACTGCATGGTCTCTTCGATCTGCTGGGCAATAGTCTTTGCCATGCGATTAGCTTCTACATCATCAATTTCATTGGGCTTGACGATGATGCGCACTTCACGCCCAGCCTGAATCGCGTAACTGCGCTCGACGCCGTCGTAACTGTTAGCAATTTTTTCAAGCGACCTCAGCCGCTTGATGTATTGCTCCAGGTCTTCGCGACGAGCCCCAGGTCGTGCACCAGATATTGCATCCGCAGCTTCGACAATCACAGCTTCGACGGATTCCTGTTCAATCTCATGATGGTGAGAAGCGATCACATTGACCACTCTGTCATTGACCCCATGCCTTGCGGCAAATTCTGCACCAATTTGTGCGTGGGTACCCTCGGTATTGTGGTCCATGGCTTTCCCCAGATCATGGAGCAAAGCGCCAGCTTTTGCAACCTCGATGTTTGCACCGAGTTCTGCTGCGATCACGCTGGCAATCTTGGCGGTTTCAACGGCGTGGGCAAGCTGGTTCTGTCCATAGGATGTTCTGAACTTGAGACGCCCCAATTTTTTCAGGATATCTCTATGCAAACCAGCGACACCAGCGTCGTAGGCTGCCTGTTCGCCAGCCTCTTCGACGTCTTCCAGCATCTGCTCATTTTCCTCATTGAGTATTTTTTCAATGTTTGCAGGATGGATACGTCCGTCAATCACCAGTCGCGAAAGGGCTCTGCGAGCGATTTCCCGCCGGACGGAGTCGAAACAGGATACGGTGACAGCTTCAGGTGTATCGTCGACAATCACATCGACTCCAGAGATTTGTTCGAAGGCACGTATGTTTCGGCCGTTGCGACCAACAATTCGGCCTTTCATTTCTTCGTTGGGAAGATTGACAACGGATGTTGTCACTTCAGCGACCCTTTCTGAAGCGACTCTCTGGATTGCATCAGCAATCAATTCTCGAGCGCGAATATTGCCCTTTTCTCTGGCTTCACTTTCGATTTGGCGAATGATGCGCGCCATATCCCCCCGGGCTTCCTTTTCGGTTTCAGCTAAAAGCACATCGCGAGCTTCTTCGGTGGTCATTTGGGCGATGCGCTGTAACTCTTCCATGATTTCGTCATACTTTTGGTCAATTTCATTGGCGCGTTTGTCGATGCTGGATTGACGTTTGTTGAGCTTTGTTTCGCGTTCCTCATACTTCTCAAGTCGTCGATCAAGTTCCTCGCGTCGTTTCTGAAGGCGATCATCCTCTTTGCTAAGTTCAGAACGACGGCGGTTTATTTCCTCTTCAGCCTTTTGCGTGATTTGTAAAGCAGCATCTTTTGCTTCTAATTGGATTTCACGAGCTTTTTCATTTGCTTCACTGATGATGTGGTCTGCTTTAAGATTTTGCGCTTTTCGTTTATTTTCCACAAGGGTCTGTTTGATTATGTAGCCGATGAATCCACCCAGCGCCAGGGCGATAAAACTTATTGCTATGATAATTATTGGGTTGTTTATTAGGTTATTCATTAACTTCACTCCATTTTTAAGTATTGTCCAGGCGCGTTGATGTTTCATCTGACCCAAATTCTTCCCAGAGACGTTCCACCGTTGGCTTCACAATGCCATAGTGAAATCCTCGGCGGCTTAAAAAACCGCCAACTTTTTTCTGGAAATCAAGTTTGGTATCCTGGCGACATTTCTTAGCTTTTTTTATACCGGCTTTAAAAGCTAATTCGTTCTCATCACCACCATATTGATCAAGCGCCTGCGTTATCTCTTTGTCTGCCACACCTTTAAGACGGAGTTCGTATGCTAAAAGTCTGTCACTGCGCGGCCGGAATGCATTCCTGTTTTCGATCCATTGTCGAGCAAAATCGAGATCGTTAAGATAATGTTTATCCAGCAGTTTTTGTAAGGTGGACTCAACCACCTTATCGCTGAATCCTTTTTCCGATAAGCGTCGTCGGGTTTCATCAACAGATCGTGGACGGTGGCTGATGAATTGCAGTGCTTTTTGAAAAGCCACCTCGTAGGTATCCTGCTCTTGAAGCTTTTTAATTTCTGCTTCACTTAATTTACGTCCGGGTTCCAGCCAGCCAGCCACAAAACGCGAAAGTCCAAAGGCGAATTCGCCATCTAGATAAATATTGACCCGTTGCCGGTTTCTTTTTTGCGCCTTTATGGCTGTTATTTCCCGATCCATCGACTTGACCTTAAAATAAAGACAGCCGTAGCAATGCCTAAGCGGCTACGGCCGTCATATCTACAAGAATTCCTTATTGGCTTAAATTATGTAAAGGATAGTTTATGTTTACCCAAAATTAAAATAAAGATAAACTAATCTGAATGGTCGATGAAAAAAGTTATGTTGAATAATAGACCATTTCTACCCTGTACGCTTTATTTGACATTGATCTTGATTAAGGCTAGGTATTATTGTTAAATCAGTGTTACCATCATCCTTCAGTATTAATGTCATCAATAATTAATAATGCCAAGCAGGAAGCCGGCGAAAAATTTTCGTGCGTTTCTTTTTGATATCTTGGCCGCAACCGCAATTTACAGAGCGGCAGATGAACATATTTTCTTATAAAATAAGTCTTGTAACTTAATTATTGATTATAATTATACAATAAAATTAGAAATAATAAAGACCTTTGTTGAAAATGCTTAGTAGGTTACGAAATATCCGAATTGTCGCGTCGTTTAATGGATATCGATGAAAAGCTTGGTTAACGGCTCAACTCATGTTAAAATAAAGTTTATGGATAAAGAATATTTAATTTCAACAGAAAATAGCGTTAAATTCGCCAGTATGCAACGCCATCATCGAGAAAAGTTTTGGCAAATCTTGTTTCCCATTGCTGTCAGCGTTATATTGATCATTATCGCAGCCGTTTTTGTGATCCTAATTGATTTCCAATTATCTGATGGCGGTTCTGTATCACAATGGGCGGACGTCTCAATTATCTGGCTGGTTTTACCGATTATGATGTTCGCTGTTTTTGGCACACTGGTGTTGGCTGGTTTGATCTACCTGGTCTCAAAATTGTTAAATATCTTGCCGCCCTATTCCAATCTCATCCAGGAATACGCAAGTTTGATTACGACACGGGTTAATTTGGTGACACGAAAGCTGGTCAGTCCCCTCGTATCTGCCAAATCAATCAAAGCGGGTATGGGTGGTTTCCTATCATCATTATTTAGGTTGAACCAAAAATAGTCGATTTTTCAGAGCCTTCGGGTTACACGTCGTTAACGCAGCCATCAAAACACACTAAAAATCAATGTAAAGGACGGAATAAATGGATAAGAAATCAGAGACGAAAACAATGGTTCTTGGCACAGTCATCGGTGCTTTAGCAGGGGCTGCCTCTGCTTATTTGTTAATTAATCGAGCTGAAGATGAGGAAGAAAGCCCGCGGTTAACGGCGGGTGAGGGCATTCAAGTCGGTTTGGGCCTTTTAGGATTAATGCGCCTGATTGCCGGTCTTGGAAAAGAATAATAACGAAAAATAGGCGACGCTGTTGTTTGAAATTGTATTTTTAGGTACGTCGGCTTCGGCACCATCAGTTCATCGCGGCTTATCTTCTTTATTGGTTCAGCATGAAGAGTTTCGCTTTCTTGTCGATTGTGGGGAGGGAACGCAGCGACAGATATTGCGCGCTGGCGTAGGTTTTAAACGGCTCAATCAAATTTTATTAACCCATGGGCATCTGGACCACATCCTGGGTTTGGGAGGATTGGTATCGACCTTTCTGCGTTGGGAAGTGATGGAAGAAATCGAGATCTACGGCACCCAGCATACCCTTGACCGGGTGCATGATCTCATTTATGGTGTCGTTCTTCGTGGTTATTATGGTAAACCACCGGTTATTTTGCACGAAATCGGCCCGGGAGAATTTTTTGAGACGGAGGGATTCACGATTACGGCTTTTCCGGTGGATCATCGCGGATCAAACTCACTGGGGTACAGGTTTGAGGAGCGCAGCCGACGACCGTTTTTACCCGATAAAGCAGAAGACTTAAATATTCCACCAGGCCCCTGGCGGCGGGATTTGGTCAACGGAAAAACGGTGACCTTGTCAGATGGGCGATCCATCCAACCGGACCAGGTCCTGGGGAAATCACGAAAAGGGACATCTCTGGTTGTGGTCGGGGATACTGGGCGAGCTGACAAATTAGTGGAATATGTCCGCGATGCAGATGGGCTGGTTATTGAATCGACATATATCCAGGCTGAGGAAGACCTTGGACAACGATTTGATCACTTAACTGCTGCACAGGCGGCAACACTGGCCAGGGAAGCCGGGGTGGGTCAGCTTTATTTGACTCATCTTTCACGCCGATACCGAGAGCGGGATATTCTTGAAGAAGCCCAGGGAGTCTTTCCAGCGGTTCACGTGGCAAGGGATTTTGATCATTTTAAAGTTGTGCGTGAGAAGGATTAAGATTTTGTCGCTTATTTCAATAAACACAATATATAAGCATATTGGAAAAAGTGGGGAAAATTATCTTGAGGGTGTTGAAAATTGATAAAAAAAGGATTCCTCTGAATCAAATGTGAATCTTTGTACAAGGGTGCGGTGCGTTTTTCACCGCACCATTTATAGCATAGGTTTCAGTTTCTTTCTTGTCT
>JAXHUT010000348.1:0-4039 GCA_034189405.1 Chloroflexota bacterium | reverse complement strand
TAATGAATGTCTTTAAAAAATTGAAAAGGAGAAGTGTAATGCTGTTTAAGAGAATGTTTAATATCGGATTTGCATTGATCATCATCAGTGCTGTGCTGCTTGGCTGCGCCCCTGCAGCAGAGGAACCAGGAGAAATTGAAGAAGAAGAAATTGAAGAAGTGGTTATTGGCGTTTATGAGCCAATGACCGGTGCCCAGGCCGCAGGGGGCGTTCAAACAATGCAGGGTGTTGATCTCGCTTATGCCCAAAAAGATGAAGTTCTGGGGACACCTATCAAGATGGTGCTGGTGGACAACCGGGGAGATAAGGCTGAATCAGCAACAGCCATGACACGATTGATAGAACAAGAAAACGCAATTGCAGTTGTGGGAAGTTATGGCTCTTCAAACTCCATGGCTGGCGGCGAGGTCTCAGAAGCGGCTGGCGTGCCGGTTATGGGGTGTTCACCAACGAACCCGCTGGTGACGGAAGGGAAAGAATATTACTTTCGAGCTTGTTTCATTGACCCATTCCAGGGTCGAGTGATGGCAAAATATGCCACTGAGCAAGGGATTGAAAAGATCGCCATCATTCAGAATATTTCCCAGGATTATTCCGTAGGTTTAGCAGCCTTCTTCAAGCAATCCTGGATTGAACTGACAGGTTCTGAGGAAGGGATCGTTTCTGAAACCTCCTATCAGGACGGCGACCAGGACTTTACAGCGCAGCTTTCGGATATTGGTGATGCTGAAGCGATTTTTGCTCCCGGGTATTACGGTGATGCAGCATTGTTAATGAAACAAGCGCGTGAGATGGGCTTCACCGGGCTCTTTATGGGCACCGATGCCTGGGAAGCACCGGAGCTTGTAGATATTGGCGGCAGTGCTGCTGAAGGTGCTGTGTTCAGCTCGCACTATTCAGCCGAAGCCGCAACAACCCCAGCTTCAGCACCTTTTGTCGAAGCTTTTCAGGCGGAATATGGTGAAGCGCCAAGCGCAATGGCTGCGTTAGGTTATGATGCTTATATGCTGGTGATTGACGCTATAGAGAGGGCAGGTTCCTTCGATCGCGATGCTATTCGTGATGCGATGGCTACCACAGAAAACTTTGAGGGTGTCACTGGCTATATTACCATCAACGAAACAGGCGATGCTGTCAAGGATGCCGTTGTCCTTGAGGTTCGCGATGGAGAATTTAAGTACATATCAACAGTTAGCCCGTAAATTTGTTGGATTTGAAGGGCGCTCGCTACGGTTGGGCGCCCTTTTGTTTTCTAGATGTGTTTAAATTTTATCGATTGGATGAATCCTATGACTTTTGATTCGTTTTTACAAAACTTAGCCAATGGTATCTCTTTAGGTAGTTTATATGCCTTGATCGCCATAGGATATACGATGGTCTATGGTATCTTAAGGTTGATCAATTTTGCCCATGGGGATCTGGTCATGCTGGGGTCATATTTTGCTTTTTATGGTGTCTCAATGTTTTTTCTTCCCTGGTGGGCTTCCTTTATCTTTGCTGTCGCCATAACGGCTGGTGTTGGTGTGGTCATGGAAAAAGTTGCTTACCGTCCCTTACGAGAATTCCCCCGCATTAATTTGTTTACAGCAGCGGTAGCTGTTTCATTTTTGTTGGAAAATTTAGCGATTGTTATTTTCGGCGGTCGCCCGAAAGCATTTTCACGGCCGCCATTTTTAGATCAAATGCTGAATATTGGATCAATTTCCTTTGTTAGTTATACGCCCATTATTATTGCCGTTTCATTGGTGCTTTTTGTAGGTTTGATACTCATCATCAACCATACGAAAGCTGGTATGGCTATGCGTGCCCTCTCAAAAGACATTGAGACCACCGGGTTGATGGGTGTCAATACCAACAGAATCATCATGTTTGCATTCATGCTCGGGTCATGTCTGGCAGCTGTTGGGGGCATTTTGTGGGCGATCAAGTTTCCACAAATCAATCCCTTAATGGGCGTGATGCCCGGATTGAAGGCTTTTGTCGCTGCTGTGCTGGGTGGAATTGGAAACGTAGGCGGTGCTATGATTGGGGGACTTTTGTTGGGAATTGTTGAGATCATGTTGGTGGCAATCTTCCCGAGCCTTTCGGGCTATCGAGATGCCTTTTCATTTGCTATTTTAATTTTCCTGCTGCTATTCCGACCAACTGGGATCATGGGAGAAGTTCAACCAGAAAAGGTATAAGACGATGAAATTGAAACGTAACACGATCTTAACAATTATTGCGCTAGTGATTATCGTTGTTTTGTTGTTTTTTGCTGAGTCATCGCTTAACCCTTACTACAAACGTATTCTTAATCTGTGTGCGATCTATTCGATATTTTCTGTGACATTCAATCTTATATTTGGCTACACAGGGCAATTCTCACTCGGACATGCAGGCTTTGCTGCCATAGGCGCTTATGTCGCAGCGCTGCTAACGCTCTCCCCGGAACAAAAGGCTGTGAATTTCTTTCTTAAGCCCATCATCTCACCCCTGGCAAACCTTGAA
The DNA here is from genome assembly GCA_034189405.1 of Chloroflexota bacterium. Lineage (GTDB taxonomy): Bacteria > Chloroflexota > Anaerolineae > Anaerolineales > Anaerolineaceae > Brevifilum. The sequence goes on along the minus strand of JAXHUT010000348.1, from coordinate 1,549 downwards.
CTGCCTTTTTTGATTGCATTGATCATTGCTGGTTTGCTGACGGCGGTTCTTTCTATGATAATTGCCTGGCCAGCCTTACGTCTGCGCGGAGATTACCTTGCGATCGCAACGCTGGGGTTTAGCGAGATCATCCGTGTATTGATGGTTAATATGCAGTCATTGACAAATGGCGCGCTTGGGCTTAAAGGCATTCCGGGGTATACAAACCTGTTCTGGTCCTGGGGGTGTTTGGCGGTTTGTATTTTTATCGTCAAGCGCCTGGTAGACAGCTCTTATGGTCGTGCAATCTCTGCCGTGAGGGATGATGAGGTGGCGGCAGAAGCCCTGGGTGTCAATTTATTCAAGCATAAGATGATGGCTTTTGGCGTTTCATCTTTCTTTGTGGGTGTTGCTGGTGGATTGATGGCAAACATGATCAGTACGATTGACCCGAAAGTGTTTTTGTTTACATTGACCTATCAAATTGTCGGGATCACCGTCATGGGCGGCATGGGTAGTCTAACGGGCAGTGTGATTTCCGCCTGCCTTTACACGATATTTCTTGAAGCGCTTCGACCCCTTGAATCCCAATTCACAATTGGGTCAGTGACTGTTCCCGGCATTCCGGGCATGCGGATGGTTATCTTTTCCGTGCTGTTGTTGATGGTCATCCTTTTCTCTCGTAAAGGTTTGATGGGAAGCAGCGAGTTTTCTTGGGACGGTTTGTTCCGATTGTTTAGACGACTGCGTCCGAAAAGGGATGAAGGATCAACGGGAGGAGATAAAGCATGACCACTTTACTGGAAGTTAAAGATTTGACGAAACAATTTGGTGGTTTGACGGCGGTCAATCATTTTTCTACCCAATTGGTGGAAGGCGAATTATGTGCTTTGATCGGGCCGAATGGTTCGGGTAAAACCACCATTTTTAATGTCATCACCGGTATTTATGAGCCGACTGAAGGAAATATTTATTTTAGGGGTGAGGATATTTCGGGCAAGCGACCGGACCAGATTACTAAAAAAGGGATTGCCCGCACCTTTCAAAACATTCGCCTATTTAAGGGATTGAATGTCCTGGAAAATGTGATTGTTGGAAAACATTTGCGGCTTAACTCAGACCCTGCTTCTGCGATTTTGCATTTGCCAAATTATATGAAAGAAGAAAGCGAAATGCGCAGAACGGGCATGACGCTTTTAGAATCGCTTGGACTGGATCGCTTTGCTGAAGATGAGCCTACATCCTTGCCCTACGGCTTGCAGCGGAAATTGGAAATTGCACGGGCATTAGCAACAGAACCCCGTTTGCTTTTGCTTGATGAACCTGCAGCAGGGATGAGTCCATCGGATTCAGAGGAATTAATGGCTTTCATTCAACATATCCTGGTTTCCTTTGATCTAACAATATTCTTAATCGAACATCAAATGCGTGTTGTGATGGGCATTTGCCCCTTCTGCTTGGCTATAATCAGCTCGCCAAAGTGGCGAATTTTGAATCCCTTGTCCGCGGCGTCTTTGCTGATCCGCATCCAGACCGTATCACGCTGGGCCATATGCCAGATTCCTTCACC
>JAXHUT010000347.1:0-4184 GCA_034189405.1 Chloroflexota bacterium | reverse complement strand
TGTTTGTGGAAGTGTTTTGATGAAGCATTCCCCGGCTGGATTCTGACCTTTGCTAGGCTGTGACTTGAGACATTGCCAGCGACCAGACCCAGTATCTCTTGGAGTGTCTCCCCACCCGGGGTGTTGATCCTTTTTGGTAAGTCTTCCTTTTTTGAGAGTTTCATTGAATATGTCCTTGACCATTGGTTAGCGAACTTCCCAATCATAACAGTGAATGATGGTTTCTGATATTGAAAAAGTTTAGCACATTTTGCGTTTTTTGTATGGTAACATAAAAATTGTCATTAATTTCATAAAAAAACAAGGATGATGAAGATGCTTTTGAAAAAGGAACGGGAAGCTGTACTGATGTACAGTAAAAAACTTCTTTCCGCTGGCTTGGTTAAAGGAAGTGGGGGGAATATCAGCTTGTGTAACCCGGAAAAGACAATGATGGGAGTAACCCCCTCGGGCGTTGGCTATGACATCATGAAACTTGAGGATGTTGTCGTGACAGATTTGAATGGGCGCAAGATAGAAGGAGATTTAGAACCAACTTCTGAGATCGCATTTCACCTTGCCTTACAAAATTTGCGTCCCGAGATCCATGCCGTTGTTCATACCCATTCAGACTACGCCACTGCATTAGCCTGCCTGGGTTGGGAGCTGCCAGCGATTCATTACCTGATTGGTTTTGCAGGCAAAAAAGTATCGGTAGTGCCTTATGCCACCTATGGTACGCAGGAGCTTTCTGACAATATTTGTTCAGTTATGTGTGAGTCAAATGCTGTGTTGATCGCCAATCATGGACCGGTGTGTGTCGGACCAAGCCTGGAAATGGCTTTTACGACTGCGGAAATGCTTGAATATGTTTCCCGTTTGTACTTGCTGTCAAAGTCCGTGGGTGAACCTGTCATACTTGATGACCATCAGATGGATGAGGTGATGGAAAAGTTCAAGAATTATGGACAATAGATGAGTTAATCTATGAAGTATTTTAACACAAGGCACACAAAGGATGAAAAGGATATTTTCTAGATCTCATCTTTATTTTGGTCTCTCATGATTTTATGTCCTTTTTGTTAGCTTTTTTCTCATTTGAACCCGTGTCGTTGATAGACAACCCGGTGATTTAACAGCAATTTAGTTTGGTTGAGCTGGCGCAGGTTTATTGAAAACGTCGTACTGTGCTTCCAATTCCTGGCGAAACTGCTGGGTATAGAGTTTGTAATACTTCCCCTTTTTCTGAATAAGCGCTTTGTGGGTGCCCATCTCAGCAATTTGACCATCTTCGATCACGAGGATTTTATCCGCCCGTTTGATGGTAGAAAGGCGGTGCGCTATGACAAAGCTGGTACGCCCTTCCATTAAACGATCCATACCTTGTTGGATCAGAGCTTCAGTAAGGGTATCGACAGAACTGGTTGCCTCATCCATGATGAACAATTCGGGCTTAGCCAGCAAGGCGCGGGCAATGCTAATTAATTGCTTTTGTCCAACTGATAATAAATTACCGCCTTCACCGACATCCTGTTCGTAACCTTTTTCAAATTTCAATATGAAATCATGTGCCCCGGCTAATTTTGCAGCTTCTTCAATTTCTTCATCTGTTGCAGTAAGCCGACCATAGCGGATATTGTCTCGAATAGATCCTGAAAAAAGGTGAGGTGTTTGCAGTACCACACCGATCCTGGATTGAATATCTTCAAGTTTCATATCCTGGTAATCCACACCATTGATATAGATGGTTCCCTGAGTTGGCTCGTAAAATCGGCAAAGAAGATTGACTATCGTTGTTTTACCACCGCCTGTTGACCCAACCAAAGCGACCATTTCACCATGTTTGACTTCAAAATCTAAATCTTTAATAACGGGGTCATCCTCTTCATAATAAAAATGAACGTTCTCAAAACGAATATCGCCTTCAATGCTTGTTGTTTTGACAGTATTAAGGCGATCTTTCACGCTTGGTTCGGTATCCATCAATCCAAAGATGCGTTCTGCCGACGCAACAGCATTCTGCATTTGCGCATAAACACGGGCGATGTCCTGGATAGGCCACATGATAAAAGTGATATAAGAAACAAAAGCCTGAATACCGCCGATGGTCATATTGCCCACCTGAGCTTGCATACCACCACGCCAAAGCACAATGCCCAACCCGATAGCGCTGATCACCTGGACAATTGGCAAGAATAATGCCGAAAGCCAGGCTGCTTTGAAACTGGCGTTATACATACCGTCGGTTAACACTGCAAATTCTTCAAGGTTAGAATCCTCTCTCGAAAGTGCTTTGATGACTCTCACACCGCTGATGCCCTCGTTGAAAGCACCGGTAATTTTTGAGTTCATTTTTCGCGAACGGCGGTAGTGAAATAAAATGCGGGTTCGGAAATGAATGGCGACGATAATCAAAATTGGGAGCATGATGATCACGATCATCGCGAGATTGGCGTTGATGATGAACATAAAGATCCCTGCTGTGGTGATGTTAATCACCGCCCAGGTGACATCTAAAATTCCCCAGGTCATTAAGTCTGATAAACGTTCTGTATCTGACGTCAGGCGCGACATGATCCATCCAACGGGCGTTTCGCTGAAGTATGAAAGGGAAAGCTGCTGGAGATGATTGAACATCTTCTTTCTTAAGTCGTAACGAACGCGTTCGGCTAAGATACCAACGAGATAAATGAATCCAAATGAGCCTAATGCTTGAATTAGAATGATGCTGCCGTAAATAATGATGGTTTGGACAATGGCTTCCCTGTTGCCGGCGATGATCCCTTCATCGATGATCCGTTTGCTCAAGAAGGTCGTATAAGAATCAATTGCGGAGACCAGGGAAATACAAAGCAAAAAGCCAACCGCGTATTTCCAATGGGGTTTTAGCAGCGAAAGCAAACGGCCAAAAATGTGAGGGTTTAATTTCCCGTATTCTTTTTCTTCAAACTCGTTATATGTTGACACTTGCAATTTCCTTTTCTAATTCAACTTCGATGCGTGTCTGTATGTCAAAAATGTCACGATACATGCCGTGTGCCTTCATCAATTCGTTGTGCTTGCCTTTTTGCACGATCTTACCTTTGTCGAAAACCAGGATTAAATCAGCAGCCATCACACTTTGGATGCGGTGAGCAATAATAAAGGTTGTTCGGTCTTGCATCAAGTGTGCGAGAGCCTCACGGATTTGTGCTTCCGTTTCGGTATCAACGCTGGATGTGGAGTCGTCCAAAATCAAGATGCGGGGATTTTTGAGTAATGCTCTTGCAATGGCTACACGTTGTTTCTGACCGCCAGAAAGTGTTACACCTCGTTCACCAACCATGGTGTCGTACGAATTTGGGAATGTTTCGATAACATCATGGATGGATGCGAATTGTGCAGCCTGTACGATTTCATCATCTGAGACTTCCCGGTGAACACCATAAGTGATATTTTCTCGAATGGACCTTGAAAACAAGAAGGGTTCCTGCTCTACAATACCAATTTGAGACCGCAAATATTTTCGGGGATAACGTGTAATATCAACGCCGTCCAGGGTGATCATGCCTTCCGTCGGGTCATAAAACCGGGGCAATAAATTAACCAAGGATGTTTTTCCTGATCCTGTTGATCCCAACAAAGCGATTACTTCTCCAGGATTACATTCAAAATTGATATCCTCCAGGACGGGATTGCCATCTTCATAGGCAAAGTAAACATGCTGAAAGATGATTTCACCCTCAACATTACCCTGGGGATGATAATCACCTTCAGTTAAAGGTTCTCGTTCTTGTTTTAGAAGTTCGGCAACCCTGCTGTAGGAAACCATTCCAGTCGATGTTTGGACGATCAGGCGTCCCAAACCGCGTATCGGCCAAATGATCAGTCCCACCATTGATGTGAAAGCCATGTATGTGCCAATGGAGATTTCACCATTCAATGCCATTAATGCTCCAATGAAGATTGATGAGAGCATCTGAATGCCGCAGATTATATCCGAGACCGGCCAGAAGAATGAATGAATGGTGAGTAGTTTTTTCCCGAGTTTGAATTTTACCCAATTTTCCTGGTCAAATTTGTAACGTTCGTGCCCTTGACGAGCAAAAGCTTTGACGACTCGGATCCCGGTCAGATTTTCTTGTAATCGACTGCTCAGTGCGGCTTCTTGTTCCTGGTATTTTTTATATGCTTTAGAGACTTTATCAAAGAAGAAAATGGATACA
>JAXHUT010000346.1:0-2033 GCA_034189405.1 Chloroflexota bacterium | reverse complement strand
GCGGACCTGGTGATAACCACAGCCGAGTTAGACGACAATGCGGGACTTTACGGCGCATTAGCCCTCGCCCGCGATTCTAATGTTTAAAACCAAAACTCCTGAATATAATTTCATTCTATTTATCTTATGAGTTCCCTGGTACCTAACAAAACCTGTAAACATTATTCAGGACGACACACTAATCCCTAATTCCTAATCCCTAATCCCAAAAATTCTTATATCCTTGTTACAAAACTAAGTTAAAATTAGTTCATGTTACCTGATATCCGTGTACGCCAGAGAGATTATCTCTTAGAAATCTCCCGAGCCGTGACTGAAGAGCTGGACCTAGACAAGCTCCTGGGTCGTATTCTGAAATACAGTATTGAAATGCTGGCAGGTCATGCTGGTTTTATCGCCCTGAGCAGCCCCAACAATCACTGGTCACTGGCTGTTTCCAATGGTTTACCAAAATCCATCCAGCGATTTTTAGATTCCTGGCTTGACCGGATTCCCCCTATTAAGAACCCCAAAAATTTCCAAATCCCAGAGATCAACAACATCCTTACACAAATAAGCATGGGAGCGCTGTCAGCGGTTGGGCTGCCCCTGGTAGCGCAGGGTGAAGTGATCGGGTTCATTTATATTTCTCGAAACTACCGGGGTTCATTTTCGACCAATGACCGATCCTTATTGTCCAGCTTTGCCAACCAGGCTGCCATTGCTGTTCGCAACGCACGCCTTTATACTGAGATCAATCGCGAAAAGCAGCGCACGGATGCCATGCTCGACTCTGCCGCGGACGGCATTTTGATTCTCAACCCGGATCACAACATCGAACGCGCCAATGCTTCCTTCACCCGCATGTTCGGGCTTTCGCAAGAGAAATTGCAATCCATGACCCATGAGGATGTCATCCAATGGGCGAAAGACCCTCACGGCATCACGCTGGACGAAGCTGAAGCCGGCGGATGGCCCCTCACGCCCCAGGCACACCTGTATGTGGAAGGGGACTTGAGCCGCCCAAATGGTCAGCCGCCTTTGCCGGTGGGGATCACCTATGCGCCATTGATCTCAACAGAAGGCTCGCTGCTCAACATCATCGCGACCATTCGAGATATCACCCGCTTTCGACAGGCAGATGAGCTTAAAAGCGAATTTGTCTCCATTGTCAGCCACGAGCTCAAGACCCCTGTCGCTTTAATCAAGGGTTATGTCAGCACATTAAGGCGGGATGACGTTAAATGGAATAATGAAATTATGGACGAAAGCCTGCAAGTTATCGAAGAAGAAGCCGACCATCTGACACGCTTAATTGAAGACCTGCTGGATGCTTCTCGCCTTCAAGCAGGAGGAATGCCGCTCAAGCGATCCGACATCGCGATAAAATCAATGGCAGAGCGCCTTGCAGAACGTTTCCAGGTTCAAACCGAGGATCACCAAATTATTGTGGATTTACCTGACGATCTTCCCGTGGTTATGGCAGATGAGACCCGTATCGAACAAGTTCTTTCTAACCTGATCTCCAACGCCATTAAATATGCCCCCAACGGAAAAATAACCATCAACGGCTGCGCCCGTCCGCATGAGATCCTGATTTGTGTCGAGGATGAGGGGGTTGGCATTCCCACTGGTGATTTGCCGCATATCTTTGACCGTTTCTACCGGGCACCTGAAACCAGTCGTAAAACCAAAGGAGCTGGATTGGGCTTATACCTGGCGCGTGCGATCATCGAAGCCCATAAAGGGCACATGTGGGCGGACCCCAAAACAGATAAGGGCGCCCGCATCTGCTTCTCACTGCCAAGAGAATAGGGAATAGGGATTAGGGATTAGGGAGTAATGACCAATACCCAATACCCAGTACATAATACCTAATTGCCTAAGTGATCTTTAGGTCGATTGGAAACAAAACAACAAGCATGACGTCTACCGCAAAAATGGGTTATGCGCCTTTTCATATCCCACGGTACTCTCCGGACCATGCCCCGGTAACAATCGGGTATATTCCGGCAGGGTCAAAACCTGCTGCCGTATCGATTCCAGCAAAATTG